>JAFAWI010000080.1 GCA_019241915.1 Alphaproteobacteria bacterium | reverse complement strand
TAACGGCCGGTCCCGCTTGTTGTCGCGCGTGCTGCCAATGCGTCCTCGTCCTCCTGTTAGGTTGCGCGATAACAGGAGGATAACAGGAGGCGGCCTCCTGTTAATTCGCGAAACCAGACGGATTGTCCCCTCTCCCGCTTGCGGGAGAGGGTGATGCGCGCAGCGCGACGGGTGAGGGTTGGCCGGCACCGACCATAACAAGCCGCAGCTGACCGGCGGGCCGGCGATCGTGCTGGTCGAGCCGCAGCTCGGCGAGAACATCGGCACCGCGGCGCGGGCCATGCTCAATTGCGGGCTCGACGATCTGCGCCTGGTGCGGCCGCGCGACGGCTGGCCCAACCCCAAGGCTGTCAACGCCGCGAGCGGCGCCGACAGCGTGCTCGGCAAGGCGCGCCTCTACCCCGACCTGCGCGCCGCGATCGCCGATCTGCGCCATGTCTACGCCGCGACCGCACGCGACCGCTATATGGTCAAGCGCGCCGTCATCCCGCGTCTGGCGGCGGCCGAGATGCGCGGCTATCTCGCCGCCGATGAGCCCTGCGGCGTGGTGTTCGGCCCGGAGCGCACCGGCCTCGTCAATGACGACATCGCGCTTGCCGACACGGTGCTGACCGTGCCGCTCAACCCCGGTTTCTCATCGCTCAACCTGGCGCAGGCGGTGCTGATCGTCGGCTATGAATGGTTTATCGCGCGCGAGGAACCGGCGGCCGAATTCCTCCACATCGGGCACAGCCGCCCGGCCAACAAGGACGAACTGGTGCGGTTCTTCGACCATTTCGAGGAGGCGCTGGTCGACAGCGGCTTTATCCGCCACCCCGACAAGCGGCCGAGCCTATTCCGCAATCTGCGCAACTTCTTTCAGCGCGCCAGCCCCACCGAGCAGGAATTGCGCACGCTGCACGGCGTCGTCACCTCGTTCATGGGGCCGCGCGCCAAGCCGGGGCGCGACCGCGGCGAATCCGAATAGAGTCGCGCAGCGGCGCAACGCCGCTTAAGCTGCGCTACCTGCGGTTTGCCCGCGCACGACAGGGATGCCGATGGTCGCCCGGACCAGCGTGGACAGCGCCGAACCTTTTCATTTCGTGCTGATCAAGCCGACGCATTACGACGACGACGGCTATCCGATCCGCTGGTACCGCTCGGCGATCCCGTCGAACACGCTCGCCTGCCTCAACGGGCTCGCCCGCGACGTGCAACGCCGCCAGGTGCTGGGTCCGCAGGTAGCCCTCGAAATCGACACCTACGACGAGACCAACCGGCGGGTGCGGCCCGACCGGATCATCCGCCGCATCCGCCGTGCCGGCGGGCGCGCGCTGATCGGGTTGGTCGGCGTCCAGTCGAACCAGTTTCCGCGTGCGGTCGATCTGGCGCGGCCGTTCCTTGCCGCCGGCCTCCCGGTCTGCATCGGCGGTTTCCATGTCTCCGGGTGCATCGCGATGCTCCCGGAGATGCCGCCGGAAATGCGCGAGGCCCAGGCGATGGGCATCGCGTTTTTTGCCGGCGAAGCCGAGGGCGGGCGGCTCGATACGGTGCTGCGCGACGCCTGGAGCGGCGGGCTCAAGCCGCTCTACAACCACATGGACGAGCTGCCCGGGCTCGAAGGCGAGCCGGCGCCGATTCTGCCGCAGAAGCATGTCAAGCGAACCTCCGGCTCGCTGTCGAGCATCGACCTCGGCCGCGGCTGCCCTTACCAATGCTCGTTCTGCACGATCATCAACGTCCAGGGCCGCAAGAGCCGCTGGCGCTCGCCCGACGACCTCGAACGATGCGTGCGCGACAACTGCGCCCAAGGCATCAGGCGCTTTTTCGTCACCGACGACAATTTCGCGCGCAACCGCAACTGGGAGGCGCTGTTCGACCGGATGGCCGACCTGCGCGGTCAGGGTCTCGACATCGGCTTTACGATCCAGGTCGATACGCTATGCCATCGCATTCCCGGGTTTATCGAGAAGGCGTCGAAAGCCGGGGTGCGCCGGGTCTTTATCGGGCTCGAAAACATCAACCCGGACAATCTGCTCGGCGCCAAGAAGCACCAGAACAAGATCACCGAATACCGCACCATGCTGCAGCAATGGCATGACGCGGGCGCGATCACCTATGCCGGGTACATCACCGGCTTTCCCGGCGACACCAAGGACTCGATCCTGCGCGATGTCGAGATCATCAAGCGCGAACTGCCGGTCGATGTTCTCGAATTCTTTTTCCTGACGCCGCTGCCGGGTTCCGAAGACCACAAAAAGATGTGGCTCGACGGCGCGTGGATGGACCCCGACCTCAACAAATACGACCTCGACCACGTCGTTGCGACCCACCCGAAGATGTCGACGCGGGAATGGGAGGACGCTTACCGCGCCGCCTGGGACTCGTTCTATTCGGACGATCATGTCCGCACCATTCTCCGGCGCATCGCCGCCAACCCGCGCGGCCGCACCGGCACGACGCTGTCGACCCTGCTGTGGTTCCGGCTGATGGTCGCGTACGAAGACGTGCATCCGCTCGAAGGCGGCGCGGTCCGCTGCAAGTCACGGCGCGACCGCCGCTTTGGCCTGCCGGTCGAAGGCCGGACGCGGTTCTACACAAGCTACCTCGGCGAGACCGCCTCCAAGGTGTGGCGTTACTGGCGGCTCTACCGCCGCTGGAACGCGATCCACAACGAGGTGCGCGCCGCGCCCGACCGCTTTGCCTACAGTGATATCGCGACCGCACCGCAAGCCGACGAACTGGAAACGCTCGACCTCTATCATGCGACGAGCGGCGGCGAGGCGGCGCTGGCGCGCAAGCGGCGCGACGATGCGCTGCGCGCGCGGCAATCGGCCGGCGCGGCCCTGCCGGAGCAAACCGCGGCCGAATAGGCGAATCGGGCGCGAGCCGAACTGCCTCGTCCGGAAAGGCCCGACGCGGCATTCTGCGCTGGGCCGCGGCGCACGACGGGCGATGTTCACGGCAAGCGCCGGCCGGTACAATTTGGCGTCATGCGCGTCCTCTATCATTCGCTGCTGTCGCCGTTCGCGCGCAAGGTGCGCCTTGTGCTGGCGGAAAAGAATCTCGACTTCACGATGAAGGCCGAAAAGCCGTGGGAACGGCGTCCGGAATTCCTCGCGCTCAATCCGGCCGGCGAGGTGCCGGTGCTGATCGAGCCCGACAGCACGGTGCTCGCCGGCACCGACGCCATCGTCGAATATCTCGACGAGGTCTATCGCGACAAACTGCTGATCGGCATCAACGCGGTCGACCGCGCCGAGGTGCGCCGGCTCGTCGGCTGGTTCGACATCAAGATGGATCGCGAGGTGACCGCAAACCTGGTCGGCGAGAAGATGTTGAAGCGGATGGTCGGCGAGGGCCAGCCGAACTCGCAGGCGATCCGCGCCGGACACGCCAACCTGCCGCACCACCTCGACTATATCGGCTACCTCGTCGATCGCCGGCGCTGGCTCGCCGGCGACCATTTCTCGGTCGCTGACATCACCGCGGCGGCGCATCTATCGACACTCGATTACCTCGGCGACGTGCCGTGGGACCAGCACGAGCCGGCGCGCGAATGGTATGCCCGGATCAAGTCGCGCCCCAGCTTTCGCGCGATCCTCGCCGATCATATGCCAGGCCTGCCGCCGCCGAAGCACTATGCCGACTTAGACTTTTGACCGCTGCGCCGCTGTACCCGAGAACTTCCATTATCGGCGTCACTGCCGGGCGAGCGGGAACCCGTGACCACCGACCTCGAATCGTTGGCATCGCCTCTGTTGACGGGTTCCGGGCTCCGGCTTCGCCGGCCCCGGAATGACCAAGCAACGTGAGCAACCGAGCAGCCCAATTCTCGAAGGCCGCACCGCCGTCTGCGCCGCCTTCCTCATCCTGCTGGTCCTGGTCAGCGCGCCGCTGTTTTCGACCGTGCTGCCGCCGCTGGTCGACTACCCCAATCACCTCGCCCGGCTGGACCTGATCGCCCAAGGCGGCAACGCGTTTTATGCCGTGCGCTGGGCGCCGCTGGCCGATCTGGCCGCCGATGTTGCGGTGCCGGCGCTGGCGCTGGCGATGCCGCTCGACCTGGCGGCAAAGCTGTTCCTCGTCCTGAGCTTCGCCCTGATCGCCGGCGGCATCGCCTGGCTCAACCGCATCGCGTGGGGGGCATGGCGGCCGTGGCCGCTGCTGGGCTTCCTGCTGCTCTACAACCGGACGTTCTTGTGGGGGTTCATCAACTACCTGTTCGGGGTCGGCGTCGCGCTGTGCGGCATCGCCTTGTGGCTTGCCCTGGAAAAGCGGCCGCGGCTGCGGCTGCTGCTTTCGATCCCGGTCGCGCTGCTGTGCTTTTTCAGCCACCTCGCCGCGTTCGGCGTCTACGCGCTCGCTGTCGCCGGCACCGAAATGCTGCCGCTCGCCGCGCTGTTGCACGCGAGACAATGGCGGCAAGCAGCGTGGCGCACGGCGACGATGACGGCCCCGTTCGTCCTTCCGGCGATCGTCCTGTTCGGCTTCGCGCCGACGGCGCCGGACGGCGCGGTGAGCTTCGGCGCGGTCTGGCGCAAGGCGGACCTGCTGTTCAGCGTGTTCGACAATTACAGCCGGCCGTTTGACGTCGTCTGCTTTGCGTTGTTCGCGGGATTGCTCGCGGCGCTCGCGCTGACCCGGCGGTTGGCGGTGGCGCCGCGCCTGGGCGCCGCCTGCGCCATGTTGTTTGCCGCGTATCTGCTGCTGCCGAACCAGATGGTCGGCGGCTTTGGCGCAGACCACCGCCTGCCGCCCGCCTTGTTTGCGGTGCTGATCGCGATGAGCGCGCCGGTGCTGTCGCGCCGGGCGGCGCTGCTGCTCGGCGGCGCGGCGGCGGCGATGCTGCTGCTGCGCGTCGCGGCCATCGAGGTGGCCTGGCGCCGGGCCGACGCGATCTATGCCGCCGACCTTGCGGCCATCGATGCGCTCCCCTCAGGCGCGCGGCTGGCGGTCGCCTATCCGCCGCGCGAGGTCAATGGCGGCGGTATTCCGGTGCTGCATACGGCCGCGCTTGCCGCATCCCGGCGCGCCGCGTTCGTTCCGATCCTGTTCGCCGACGAGACGCAGCAGCCTTTGCGCTTGCGTCCGCCGTTCGACGCGCTCGCCGCCGCGACATCGCCGACCGCAATCTGGGCGGCCTTCGTCGACGGTGACGCGGCAACCGGACGTGAGATTTCCCCGGTGCTGCGACAATACGATTTTGTCGTCTTCGCCCACCGCAAGCCGTTTGCGGTGGCGCCGCGCGATTGTCTGCGGCGGGCGCCTTCGCCGCCCAACTTCCAGCTCTTTGCGATCGACCGCGACCGGGCCTGCTTCTGAGGCCTCAGCCGCAGAGTGCCGGCCAGTGCCGCCGGCGCGACCATGGCGAGGTGGGCAGGCCGGGGCCGTAAGCCCAGGCAGCGATCCGGGTCCACCCATCCGGCCCATGGCGCAGCAGCGCAGCACCGCCGTCCGCCGTACAAGAGATCAGGGCCAGCCGGTAACCGGCGGCGGCGACCTCGTCGAGCGTCGTCCCGTCCGCGGCGTTGCGGCTGGCGATGTCGAGCCCGCGCCGGCGCGGCGGCACGCTGGCGAGATAATCGGCCAGCAGGCGTCCGACCTGGCCGTCGTCGCCCGGCGTCAGCAGCGCCAGACGGTCGCCGTCACCGACATATTCCTTCAGTCGCGCCGCCAGATCCCAGACGAGCGGCTGCGGCATCGCGATGTCGAAGCGCAGCCGCTCGGCGAACGCCGCCGGCGCCAGCAACGCCAATCCCACCGCCGCCGGCGCCAGCCGCCGCGCCCGGGCAACCGCCGACAGCGCCGGCCACCGTTCGCGCACCGCCAGTGCCAGCCCCAGCACCAAAACCAGCGAGAGATGCGTGTTGTAGCGGAAATAGGAATGCGCCTCGGCGCTCATCTCCGGCGAAAAATGCGCGATGTAGGTCACCATCAGAAACAGGTTGTAGAGGACAAAGAGCGCGGCAAAAAATGCCAGCATCCGCGTCGCCGGCGACCACCCGTGGCGGCGCAGCAGCACCGGCAGACAGACCAGCGCCGCCGCGACCGCCGCAAAGAAAACCGGCTTCTCGGCAATCGCGCCGCCGATCGAGCGCACCGTCTCCGGCAGCACCGCCCAGTTCCATCGGGCGAACGGCAGCGGCTCCAGTCCGGCGACCCCGGCTCCGGCGACAAAATAGCGCCATGCGAGATAAAGCGCCGCCGCCGGCAGCAGCACGAGCGCGGGTCCGACGAGCGCCCGCCGCCGAATGGCGCCGCGTTCCGCGGCCTCGGCCGCGATTGCCGCGCCGGTCAGCGCCAGCACGAGGCCGATCCCGGACTGTTTGGTGTTGATCATCGCGGCGAGGATCAGCGACAGCGCCAGCGGATGTCGCGTACCGGCCCGCTCGCCGCCGGCGAACAGGCAGGCGGCGAGCACCGCCGTGACCGCAAGCCCGGTCTCGCCATAGCTGGAGAAATGGAAACGCGGCACAAAGCCGGGGTCGAACAGCGTCGCCAGCAGCATGCCGAGCGCCGTCGCGCTCCACGATAGCGCCCGGGTCCGCATCAGCACGCGGGCCATCGCCAGCCCGCCCACCAAGCGCAGCATGACGTTGACCAGCGACATCCCGCTCGCGGGATAGGCGGGATCGGCGAACGAGCCGAGAAACGCCAGAAACTGCGTATCGTAGGGTGCCGCCGGATAGAGCGAATAGCTCGGCGGCAGCGCCGCGGTCGGCAGCAACCCGTAGTCGACCAGGTAGTTCGCATTGGGCAGCAGGTTGAGAAACGTGTCGACCTGCGACGGCCGCACCGCCGCCATCACCGCCCACAGCGGCAGCGTGACGGCAAGCAGGCGGCCGAGCGCGCGCCAGTCTCCGGCTGGCGGCCGACAGGCCGGGATCGCCAAGACCCCAAGCGCGAGCAGCACCAGTCCTGCGGCCGGTATCCGCAGGCTCCACGGCAGAAACACCCCCCACGCGGTCAGGACCAGGCAGACGACGCCCCACCCGGCGCCGATGCGGAACTCGGCCGCGACGGCCTTGCCACACCCCGCGCTGCCGAGCAGCAGCAACAGCACAGCGATCGTCCAGGTGACGGCGACATGGGCCAGATCGATCCAACCCGGCAGGAACAGCGCCACGCCTGCCAGCATAGCCGCGCCGGCCGCCCGCCTAGCGCTTCGGCACGCCGGGCGCGGGCGGCGAGTCCTTCAGTTCGAGGCGCTCGATATTCATCTTGGCCTCTTCGTCCGCCTCGCTGCCGGGAACCAGTATCGATACCCGGACCCAATCCTGCCGCGCGCCGTTGAGATCGCCCGACAGCCGCCTGATGTCGCCGCGCTCGAGCAGCGCCGGCACCGAATCGGGGGCCAGACCGAGCGCCCGGTCGATGTCGGCGAGCGCCGCGCCAAGCTTGTTCAGCCCGCGATAGGCCGAGGCGCGATAGATCAGCGCCTCGACCCGGTTGGGTTCCAGTTTGAGCGCACGGTCGAGGTCCTCGACCGCCTTGTCGAATTGCTGCTGGCTGCCGGCGGCCTCGGCCCGGTCGATCAGGATATCGGCGTCGTTCGGCAACAGGTTGAGCGCGGCGGCGGCATCGGTGTAGGCACGGGCGGGGTCGCCCGCCAGCAGCCAGGCCTGCGACGCCTGGTCGAGCACCTGCGCGCGCAGCGAGGCGGGCGCGTGCACCATCGCCTGCGCCAGCGTTTCGAGCTTGGCCGCGCCGTCCTTGTATTGGTTGAGCCCGACCAGCGCCACCGCATAGCAATGATCGGCGGGATGCGCGCCGCCCCGGCTCCGCCAGCGCTCGGCCAGGTCGCGGGCTGCGCCCGGATCGCTCTTGGCGAGGCTGAGGCAGCGCTCGTAGGTCGCCGCCTCGTTGTCCTCCGACCGTGGCGCCGCAGGCGGCGTCGTAAAAGGGACCGGGGCCGGGGTCGGCGGCTTGGGCGGCGCTGCCGAGGCGGGCGGCCCCGCCTGCTCCGCGGCCGACGCCGGACAGCCGCCGCCTGCCGCGAACACCGCAAACGCAAAAATCAGGGCGACGCCGCGCATCGCACGCCCCTTACCACATTTGCACGCCGCCCGCCCGCCGCGTCGCACCGCCGCCGACCCGCGCCGGCGTTGCGGCCACGAAGGCCGCCCGGTTACGATGCACGGCGCGGGAGAGAGGCGTCCGGTCCATTGGCATTCGAGCGTTTGCGCCACGCCGGCGGCGGCTTCGGCAACATCGCCCTGGCGCTGTCCCACCGCAACTACCGCATCTACATCGCGGGCAACGCGATCCAGCTGATCGGCACCTGGATGCAACGTGTCTCGTGCGGCTGGCTCGCCTGGACGCTGACCCATTCGGGCGCCTGGCTCGGGCTGATGTCGATGGCCGAGTTTCTGCCGGTGCTGTTCCTGGCGCCGCTGGCCGGCGTGATGGCCGACCGGCGCGACCGGGTCGGCATCATCCGCATCACCCAGCTGATCGGTTGTTTGCAGGCGACGTTGCTGGCGATCCTGGTGGCGAGCGGGGCGATCTCGATCTATCTGCTGTTCGCGCTGGTGCTGTTGCTGGGCATCAACCAAGGGATCGCCCAGCCGGCGCGTCTCGCGCTGATCCCGACGCTGGTCGACCGCGAGGCGCTGCCCTCGGCGCTGGCGATCAACTCGATCGTCTTCAATGCGGCGCGCTTTATCGGCCCCGCGGTCGCCGGCGTGCTGATTGCCCGGGTCAGCATTGCCGCCGCCTTCGCGGCCAATGCCGTGACCTACATCGCCTTCCAGATCTCGCTGGCGAATTTGCGCGGCATCCCGCCGCTGCCGGTGCGGGCGGCGCAGAACGCGTTCAAGGCTTCGGTCGAGGCCTTCTCCTACGCCACGCGCCATCCGGGCATCGCGCCGATGCTGCTGCTGTTTGCCGTGACGACGATCGGCACGCGCGGCTTTATCGAACTTTTCCCGGGGTTTGCCGACCACGTCTTTCACCGCGGACCGGAGGGTCTGGCGATGCTGACCTCGACGGTCGGCCTCGGCGCGATCTGCGGCGGCGCCTGGATGCTGGTGCGCTCGCAGATCAGCGGGCTGACGACCATCGTGCTCGCCAACACGCTGGTGATGTCGCTCGCGATCCTCGGCTTCACCGCAAGCGACGTGTTCGGGCTGGCGCTGCCCTGCGTCTTTGTCGCCGGTGCGGCGATGGTGATCACCGGCATCGGCGCGCAGACGCTGATCCAGGCCTCGACCGACCGCGCCATGGCCGGCCGCGTGATGGCGCTCTACGGCATGATCTTCCGCGCCGGGCCGGCGCTCGGCGCGGTGGTGATGGGCACCGCCAGCGAGCGGCTCGGCTTGCGGCTGCCGCTGGCCATTGGCGCCGCCGTCTCAATCGCCTGCTGGGCCGCCACCTTGCACCGCCGCCGCGCCATCGTCGCCGCGCTCGAAGAGCCGACGCCGCCGGCCGACGCCCTCGCCGAACGCGCGGCGCAATGAGTGCACCGCACCTCCTCTGCTTCGGTCTCGGCTACACGGCGAGCGCCTTCGTCCGGCGGCTCGGGCCGGAATGGTCGGTGACCGGCACATCGCGTACCGGCGAGCGCGATTGCCTGCCCTTCGACCGCGGCCGCAGGCTGCCCGATACCGTTTGGCACGGGGTCACGCACATCGTGGTCTCGATCCCGCCACACCCGCAAGGCGACCCGGTGCTGGCGTGCCATGCCGACGATATCGCCGCGCTGCCGGCGCTGCGCTGGGTCGGCTATTTGTCGACCACCGGCGTCTACGGCACCCTCGACGGCGGCTGGGTCGATGAGACATCGGCGCTGCACCCCACCGGCGAGCGCGGCCGGCGCCGCGTCGCGGCAGAGGCAGCCTGGCTCGACCTGTGGCGGACGCACGGCACGCCGGTCCACATCTTCCGGCTCGCCGGCATCTACGGCCCTGGCCGCAGCGCCTTCGACGCGCTGCGCGCCGGCACCGCGCGGCGCATCGACAGCCCCGGCCAGCTGTTCTCGCGCATCCATGTCGACGACATCGGGAGCGTGCTGCTCGCCTCGACCGCGCGGCCGCGCCCTGGCGCCGTCTACAATGTCTGCGATGACGAGCCTGCGGCACAGGCCGATGTCGTCGCCCATGGCGCCCGGCTGCTGGGCATCGCACCGCCCCCGTTGACCCCGCTGGCCGACGCCGACCTCTCGCCGACGGCACGCAGCTTCTGGGCCGACAACAAGCGCGTCTCGAACGCGCTGATCAAGCGCGAGCTCGGCGTCGCCCTCGCCTACCCCGATTACCGCGCAGGGCTCGCGGCGATCCTCGCCACGGGCGGCTAAGGCTTGCCTCGCCCGGCGGCGTCCGGCATCGTCCGCCGAACGTCGCGAGACCCCGAGGGAGGAACCAGATGCCCGCTTACAACATCCTGATGATGGGGGCCTCCTACGGCTCGCTGCTGGCGATCAAGCTGCTGTTCGGCGGGCACAAGATCACGATGGTTTGCCTGCCCAACGAGATCGAGGCGTTCAACAGCGACGGCGCGCACGTCCGGATGCCGATCCGCAACCGTTCGACCCCGGTCGATCTCGATTCGCGCAAGCTGCCGGGGAGCCTCAAGGCCGCCGGCACCGGCGATGTTAACGTCAACGATTACGACCTCGCGGTGCTGGCGATGCAGGAGCCGCAATACCGCTCGCCCGGGGTGCGCGAACTGCTCGACGCGCTGGCCAAGGCCAAGGTGCCGTGCATGTCGATCATGAACATGCCGCCGCTGCCCTATCTGGCGCGCATCCCGGGGCTGGCGATGGAGCCGCTGCGCGCCTGCTTTACCGATCCGACCGTGTGGGACGATTTCACCCCGGGCAAATTGACGCTGTGCAGCCCCGATCCGCAGGCGATCCGCCCGCCCGGCGAAAAGATCAATGTATTGCAGGTGACATTGCCGACCAATTTCAAGGTGGCGCGCTTCCCGGACGAGAAGTCGACCGCGATCCTGCGTCAGCTGCAGGACGAGATCGAGGCCATCCGCTTCGACACGCCCGAGGGCAAGACCGAGCTGCCGGTCAAGCTCAGGGTTTACGATTCGGTGTTCGTGCCGCTCGCCAAGTGGGCGATGCTGCTCAGCGGCAACTACCGCTGCGTCACCGAGGACGGCATGCGCACCGCGCAGGAGGCCGTGCACACCGACCTCGCGACATCGAAGTCGGTCTACGACTTCGTGGTCGATCTCTGCGTCAAGCTCGGCGCCAACCCGGCCGACCTCGTGCCCTTCGAGAAGTACGCCGCCGCGGCGCAGAGCCTGACGCGTCCCGCTTCGGCCGCCCGTGCGCTCAACAAC
>JAFAWI010000637.1 GCA_019241915.1 Alphaproteobacteria bacterium | reverse complement strand
CGCACCGCGCGGGTCAGCACCGCGTAATGTTCGCGCACCAGCGCATAGGCGCGTGCGTCGCCTACCCGGTTATAGAGGTCGGTCGATCCTTTGATGTCGGTAAACAGCAGCGCGATCTTGCCGATCGCCACCTGATCGCCGGGCCGCAGCACCTGGTCGGCGAACAGGTCGCGAAACGCCTGCATCGTCGTCGCCTCGTGCGCGGTCAGCGCGTCCTGCGCCCAGCGGCGGTCCTCGACGACAAGCGTCCGCCGGGTCGTACCGGTGTTGTGCACAAACACCCGGTCCTCCGGCTCGCCGAGCTGCGGCGCCCCATCGGTCAGCGTCAGCTGCGGAACGGCGCCGCCCTCGACAAAAAAATCGGTAGACTCGCCCGGCTCGACCGAGCGCACCCGGTATTGTCCGTCGGCGAGATGCGCCGGCAGCACCGCGCTTTCGCCGGGTTCGAGGCGATGCTGGATCTTGATGTGGTCGCTGGCGAGCGGGCTCGCCAGGCAATAGGTGCCGATGCCCAGCTCGCGCACCGACGCGGCCGGCTCGAAGGTCGCCTCGACATTGCGCGTGAAGTCGCGGTCGTAATCGATATTGCACGACGGGCAGTGCGCGCCTTGCGGCAGCTGGTCGAGCGTCGCCGCGGTGACCTTGGCGCCGCGGCATTGCGGACAGACGAGGTCCCAGCGCAGCGTCAACAAGCCTTCGCGCACCGCCGCGAGGCAGGTCTCGATTGCGGCGCGCGAGGTCACCTGCCAGCGCCGCGCCAGGGTGCGCGGCCGCATCCGTTCGAGGTCGCTTTCCGGCGCGTCGAGCAGGTGCGCCGCGAGCGGTTCGGCGGCGTGCAGACCGCGCGCCGCCATCCCCTGCGCCACCGCGGTGACGCGCTGCCGCACCGGCTGCGGGACCGCCGCGGGCGGCGCGGCAAAGGCGCGATCGCGTTCGCTCGCTTCGGCGAACGCGGCGGCCTCGCGGAACAGTTTGTCGAGCGACTGGCCAAAGCTCTTGAGGCCGAACAGGCGCATCAGCGCCGCGGTCGGCAGGCTGGCCTCGATCGTCAGCCGGTAGCTGACGTCGGTGCCGCCGTCCGCGGCCGGATCGAGCTCGATGGTCGTCGCCAGCCGGCGGATCAGCCGGCTGTGCAGCAGGCGCTCATGAAAAAAGCGGCGCCCCGCGATCCATTGCGGCACGCCCTCGTCCCAGGTGAGGTTGAGCCCCATGCGCCGGCTGGTGCCGACGCGGTGCACCGAGCCGTCGGGCAATGGGATATCGGTCACCGCATAGCGCGGCATCCCCATCGCCTCGTTGAACCGGGCGGTGTCGGCGAGCAGCGGCCACAGATCGTCGGCGGCGGCGGCAAAATGCCACTCCCACACACGCTCGACGACCTGCATCCCGGCGCCTCCGGCTCGATCCGCGAAGCGTGAGCCTACGCCTTGCCGCCGGCCGCGAACACGCGTTTCGCCGGGGCGCAGCTTCCGCGGCCACGGATATTGGGTTAATCAAGGCGGATGCCGCCAAAACGCAACCCGCTCAATCTCAACCCGCTGCAATTGAAAACGCTGACCCTGCTGCAGGCGCTGGCCGCGCTGCCCGACGCCAGACCGGGCGAAGCCGAGGGCAGCATCCTGCTGACCAGCCTGCCCGACCCGCACGGCGATCATTTCCACCTGGGCGACGCGGTCGTCGCGGCACGCGACGCGACCGGCCTGCGCAACCCGGCGGTATGGACCGCGCTCGAACGCAAGGGGCTGGTCAAGACTGCGTTTCCGCAATCGGCGACGTTGCTGCCGGCCGGCCGCGCGTACGATACCGGGCTCAAGGACGCGATCCTGCACCGCGCGACGCACTGATCCGGCGCGCCGACTACCAGACGAAGCCCCGCGCGGCGGCGCTCGGCCGGACTTTGGCGACCTCCGCCGCGGCGGCGATATGCGCGAGGTCGAGCCGACCGCCGGGCGCGAACTCGGCGGCGTGGATGCCCTGGCCCGCGATCAGCAGGCTATCGATACCGGCGGCATTGGCGCCGGCAATGTCGGTGCGCAGGCTGTCGCCGACCGCGAGCACACGGCTTCGGTCGGCGATCCCGAGCAGCTCGAAGCAGGACTGGTAGACCGACGGGTACGGTTTGCCGTGCCAGCGCACCGCGCCGCCGATCTGCTCGTAGAACACCGCCAGCGCGCCGGCGCACAGCGCCAGCTTTTCGCCGTGGTTGACCATCAAATCGGGGTTGGCGCAGACCATTTTGAGATCCCGCGCGCGGCAGCCTCGCAGCAGCGGCGCATAATCCTCGATCGTGTCGTCCCAGCCGGCCGGGCCGGTGTTGAGGATGAAATCGGCCGCCGCCGCGTCCTCGACATAGTCGAGGTCGAGGCCGAGGCGGATTTCCAGGTCGCGTCCCGAGCAGATGTGCAGGCAGCGGCGGCCGAGCCCGGCATAGAACGGCTCGTCGCGACGCTTCAGGTGCTGCCACGCCTCTTCGCCCGACGACATCACGGCGTGGTAGCGGTCGCGCGGCACTCCGATCGCATCGATCCGGTGCACGACGTCGTCGGCGCGGCGCGGCGCGTTCGACAGCAGCGCGACGCGCTTCCCCGCCGCAAGCAGCGCCGCCATGCAGTCGAGCACACCGGGATAGGGGTTCACCCCGTCATGCACGACCCCCCACAGGTCGAGCACGAACCCGTCGTAATCGTCGGCGAGCTCGCGCACGCCGTTCACCTCGCGAAGCGTCATCGTCCGCTGTCGGCCGCATCAGAGAGCGTGCGACGCTAGCACAGCCGCCGTGCCGCTCCCACCCCGCCGCCCCCGGGCGCGCGGAACGAGTGCGCCGCCGGCGCCGTTCGCGCAGGCAAGCGTTTTGCTCGCAGCGCAAAGGAACAGTCATGACATCCGCCGTTTTCGCCAGCCTTGCATTCGCCGCCGCGCTGAGCCTGGCCGGCGCCGCCGGGGCGCAGACGATGGCGCCCGCCACCCCGCCGACCGGCGCCGCCGCGATTGCCACCGGAGCCACCGTCGGTATCGGCGCCACCGCGCAGGTGCCGGTGGCCGGCACGTCGAGCAACGGCACCAACGGCACCGCCGCCAATGGCGGCACGACCGGCACCGGCTCGGGCGGCTCCTCCGCCGGCTCGGCCAGCCACTAGGACGGGCCAGCCACTAGGACGGGCCAGCCACTAGGGCGGCGCCGCTTCCAGGCGACCCGCGGTCGGCTGCGCGGCGCGCTCGGGCGCCGCGCAGCGGTGATCGGCGCCGACCGCGGCGCCGATCGTGGCGAAGCCGTCGCGCCGCAGCAGCTCGGCCAGTCCGCGTCTGATCAGGCCGATGAGCCCCGGCCCCTGGAACACCAGAGCGGTGTAGAGCTGCACCAGCGAGGCACCGGCGCGGATTTTGGCGTAGGCATCCTCGGCGCTGGCGATGCCGCCGACGCCGACCAGCGGCACGGCGCCGCCGGTCAGCCGGTAGATTTCGCCAAGCAGCACCGTCGACGGCGCAAACAGCGGCTTGCCGCTCAGTCCGCCCGCTTCGCCGGCCGACCGGCTGCGCAAGCCCGCCGGCCGCGCGACCGTGGTGTTGGCGACGACGATCCCGTCGATGCCGCTCGGGCCGCGGTTCTGTTCGACGACCACCCCCGCGATATCGGCCCGCTCCGCTTGATCGAGGTCGGGCGCGATCTTGACCAACAGAGGGGTTCCCGCCGCCGCCTCATCGCGCGCCTCGACGAGGCGGCGTAGCAGGTCCGCGAGGATGTCGCGCCGCTGCAGATCGCGCAGCCCCGACGTGTTGGGCGACGACACGTTGATCACAAAATAATCGGCGAGCGCGCCGGCCCGCCGCACGCCATCGACATAATCCGCCGCCGCGTCGGTGCTGTCGCGGTTTTTGCCGAGGTTGACGCCGACAATCCCGACGCGGGGCCGCGCCCGCAGCCGCGCCAGCGTCGTTTCCAGCCCGCGGCTGTTGAACCCCAGGCGGTTGATGACGGCGTCGTCCTGATAGAGCCGAAAGAGGCGCGGCTTCGCGTTCCCCTTCTGCGGCCGCGGCGTCACCGTGCCGGTCTCGGCAAAGCCGCAGCCGAGGCGCAGCAACGCGTCGGGCACCTCCGCGTCCTTGTCGAACCCGGCGGCGACCCCGACCGGGTTGGGGAAATGCCGGCCCCACAGCGTCTGGCCAAGGCTCGGCGGGTCCGGCTCGGGCCGCGGCGCCGCGACGCTGCCCAGCCCGGCCGCCAGCGCATTGACCGTCAGCCGGTGCGCCGCCTCCGCCGGCAGCGCGCGCAGCAGCGGCCGGATCAGCGGATAGAGATCAGGCACGCGCGCCGGTGCAACAAGTCCCTCAAAGCCCATTTGGGGGGAGAGGGGGGGGCCGCGCCGCAGGCGTCGGAGGGTGAGGTGGGCAGGTGCTGCCGGTTCCCCCACCCCACCCCAACCCCCTCCGCCCCCAAGGGCGGAGAGGGAGCAGCGAAATCCGGTGCAATAACCAGTCGCATCAGCCGCCGACGAATTCCGCCCGTCCCAGCCCGTCGACCTCGACAACCGCGCGGTCGCCGGGCTGTGGGAACTGGATCGGCACCATGCTGCCCGTCATCACCACCATGCCGCGGCGCAGCGGCCGGCCGTCGGCGGCAAGCTTGGCGGCGAGCCAGGAGAGCGCGTTGAGCGGGTTGCCCATCACGTCGCCGCCCTTGCCGACGCCGATTTCGCGGCCGTTGATCGTCAGCCGCGCCGTCACCGCCGCGAGGTCTAGCCGCCGCCAATCGTTGACCGGCACGCCGAGCACGCAGCCTGCGTTCCACACATTGCCGGCGACCATGGCCCGCGCGGTCAGCCGCTTGTAGTCGTGCCGCAAATCCTCCAGCACCTCGATCGCCGCCATGCAGCTCTCGACCGCTGCCTCGACCTGTGCCCGCCCGCCACCGTCCGGCAGGTCGGCGCCGAGGCGCATCGCGATCTCGGTCTCGATCCCGACCCGGCAAAAATCGGCGACCCGCACCTCGGCGGGGCTCTCGCGGATTTCGCCGGCGAACATCGCGCCGTAGCACGGCTCGTCGACCCCGCAGAGCTGCTGCATGATCGGCGTCGTCAGCCCGATCTTGTAGCCGGCGACCGCCCCGCGCCGCGGCGTTTCGAGCGCCTCGTACGCGGCGCGCACCCGGTAGGCTTCGTCGAGATCGGCCGGGATCAGCTCGTCGGGCAGTATGTCGATCGGCTGGCGGGCGCGGAATAGCGCGGCGATCCGCTCGGCCTTTTGTCGTGGATCGAGGGACGGCATCGGCACCTCCTTCGGCGGCATATTAGGGCCGCGGCCTTGCGCCTGGCGAGCGCTCAGCCTATAGGCGCGCGATGGACGAGATCGTTCAGCCGACCCTCGCCTTTATCGCCGACCACGCGCAGTGGGCGGCGGCGATCATGTTCATCACCGCGTTCGGCGAGTCGTTCGCCTTCCTCAGCCTGTTGTTTCCCGGCACGACGCTGCTGATCGCCGCCGGCACGCTGATGTCGAACGGGACGCTGCCCTACGCGCCGGTGCTGGCCGGCGCGGTCGCCGGCGCGACGCTCGGCGACAGCGTGTCGTACTGGATCGGGCGGCGCTATGGCGGCGGTCTTGCCCGGTTGTGGCCGTTCTCGCGCAATCCCGAGATGCTGCCGGCCGGCATCCGCTTTTTCGAGCGCCACGGCGGCAAGAGCGTCGCGATCGGCCGTTTTTTCGGCCCGATCCGCGCTGTCATCCCGCTGGCCGCCGGCATCATGCAGATGCCGCGCGGCTGGTTCTGGTTCGCCAATATCGCCTCGGCGCTGGTCTGGGCGCCGATGCTGCTGTTTGTCGGCGACGCGGCCGGCGATCTCGGCGACCGCATGATCGGAACCGCCAATACCTTTGTCCTGGTGTTCGGCGGCCTGACCGTGCTCGGCATCGCCGGGCTGGCCTGGGCCGCTTGGCGCGCCGCGCGCGCCAAGTCCTAGGCCCGCGGCGTTACGAGCGCCCGCGCCCGGTGCTGGCCGGCGCTGCCTGGCCGGGCGCGCGCAAGTGATCGCCGATATAGGCATCGACATGCGAGGCGATCAGGTCGAGCTGGTCGGCGAAGAAATGGTCGGCGCCCGGCACCTTGCGGAAATCGATCTTGATGTCGCGCTGATGCGCCAGTTTGTGCACCAGCTTTTGCACCGACTCGATCGGCACCAGCGAGTCCTGGTCGCCCTGCAGCACCAGACCCGATGACGGGCACGGCGCGAGAAACGTGAAGTCGTACTGGCTGGCCGGCGGCGAGACCGAAATGAAAGCCTCGATCTCGGGCCGCCGCATCAACAGCTGCATGCCGATCCAGGCGCCGAACGAATAGCCGGCAACCCAACACGACCCGGCGTTGGGGTTGTAGGTCTGCAGCCAATCGAGCGCCGCCGCCGCATCGGCCAATTCGCCTTCGCCGCGGTCAAAGCTGCCCTGGCTGCGCCCGACCCCGCGGAAGTTGATCCGCAAGGTCGAGAAGCCGCGTTTCACAAAGCTCTGGTAAAGCGTGTAGACGACCTTGTTGTTCATGTTCCCGCCATGCAGCGGGTGCGGGTGCAGCACCAGCGCCATCGGCGCCGGCCCCGCGCGGACGTGATGGTAACGGCCCTCGATACGCCCTTCCGGGCCGTTCAGGATGACGTCAGGCATGGCAATTCCGACAAGCTGAGTCGGATTTAACAATCAACCTACGGCCGCACCGAAATGGCAACTTTCCGCCACATACTTGATCGCGTGAGTCGGGCAATTATATCTCGTGTTCTGGACCGCGTCGGGCCGGACGGCACGGGTTCGTTGCTGGGCGGCGCTCCTCGCGGCGGCACGATAGCACAGTGAATGCCATGCTATTCAAGAACCTGCGCGACGAGATCGATGCCACGCGGGCGCGCGACCCGGCCGCCCGCTCGTCGCTAGAGGTGGTGTTTTGCTACCCCGGCTTCCAGGTCTTGCTGTTCCATCACATGGCCCATTGGCTGTGGACCCATCGCTGCTACTTCCTCGGCCGGTTTGTCGCGCACGCCGGCCGCGTGCTGACCGCGATCGACATCCACCCCGGCGCAAAAATCGGCAAGCGGTTGTTCATCGACCACGGCATCGGCGTCGTGATCGGCGAGACCGCCGAGATCGGCGACGACTGCACGATCTATCAGGGCGTCACGCTCGGCGGCACGCGCCCCTCGGCCGACCAGGCCGGGCATAAGCGCCATCCGACGATCGGCAACAATGTCATCATCAGCTCGAACGCGCAGGTGCTGGGGCCGTTCAAGGTCGGCGACGGCGCGACGATTGGCGCCGCGACGATCGTGCTCAAGGAGGTGCCGCCGGGCGCGGTCATGGTCGGCAATCCGGCGCGCCAGATCACCCGGCGCCAGCCGGGCGAGGAGCAGCCGGCCTTCACCCCTTACGGCGTCAGCGGCGAGGATATTCCGGACCCGATCGCGCGCGCCTTGTCGGGGCTGCTCGACGAGGTCGCCAGCCTGCGCGCCCGCGTCAACCAACTGGAAAACGAAAGGGCCGCGGCCGCGCCCGATGCGCCGGCGGCCATTGCCGACGAGGCCGAGGGCGAGCGCGCCATGGCGGGATCGCGGGCATGAGGCTCAGCACCAAGGGCCGCTACGCGGTGATGGCGATGGTCGATCTGGCGCAGCACAGCGCCGCGGGGCCAGTCTGCCTGTCCGACATCGCCGCACGGCAGGAGATTTCGCTGTCCTACCTCGAACAGCTTTTTGCCAAGCTGCGCCGCGGCGGCCTCGTCAAAAGTGTGCGCGGCCCGGGCGGCGGGTACTTGCTGGCGCACGAGCGCGAGGCGACCCGCATCGCCGACATCATCCTCGCGGTGGACGAGCCGATCCGCGCCACCCGCTGCCGACCCGGCACCGCGCTCGGCTGCCGCGGCGACCGCAGCCGCTGCCTGACGCACGATTTGTGGGAGGAACTGACCAACCAGATCCACCTCTACCTGAGCTCGGTGAGCCTTGCCGACGTGTGCGAGCGGCGGGTGCTCGGCACCAGCGGTGTCGCCTATCGCAATGCCGCCGCGGCGCAATGATCGTGGCGCGCGTTTGTGAAACTGTGATAATTTCCACAGAAACCGTGAAACTGTGACCCACAGCACCACCTACCTCGACTGGAACGCGACCGCGCCGTTGCGCCCGCAAGCTGCGTCGGCGATGGCCGAGGCGGCGATGCTGGGCGGCAACCCGTCGTCCATCCACCGCTGGGGGCGTGAGGCGCGGCGCCGCGTCGAGGTCGCCCGCGCCACGGTCGCGGGGCTGGTCGGCGCCGCTGCCGACGGTGTCGTCTTCACCAGCGGCGGCACCGAGGCGAACCACCTGGCGCTGCTCGGCTGCGGCCGGCCCCGGGTGCTGGTTTCGGCGGTCGAGCATTCCTCGGTGCTGCAGGCCGTGCCCGAGGCCGAGCGCATTGCGGTCGACCGCAACGGCGTCGTCGATCTCCCGGCACTCGACGCGCTGCTCGCCGCCGATGCGCGGCCGGCGCTGGTGTCGTTGATGCTCGCCAACAA
>JAFAWI010000251.1 GCA_019241915.1 Alphaproteobacteria bacterium | reverse complement strand
ACAAGCTCGGCGAACACATCTTTCCCGAAGGCATCACCGTCACCGAGGACCCGCACAAGCAGCGCGGGCTGCGCTCGCGACCGTTTGACGCCGAGGGTCTGGCAAACCGCCGGCACGCACTGATCGATAACGGCGTGCTGACGACCTGGCTGCTCGATCTGCGCTCGGCGCGCCAGCTCAACCTGGCCTCGACCGGGCACGCCGCGCGCGGCACCGCTTCGCCCCCCGCCCCCGCTGCGACCAATGTGTGGATCGAGCCCGGGACGGTGACCCCCGAGGCCCTCTACGGCGACATTGAAAGCGGCTTCTACGTCACCGAGCTGATGGGGATGGGCGTCAACGGCGTCACCGGCGACTACAGCCGCGGCGCCGCCGGGTTCTGGATCGATAAGGGTCAGATCGCTTTCCCGGTCAGCGAAATGACGGTCGCCGGCAACCTCAAGGACATGTTCCTGCGGATGGCGGCGGCCAACGATCTCGAATTCCGCACCGGCGCCGATTCTCCGACCTTGCGCATCGACGATCTTACCGTTGCCGGCGCCTGAGCCCGGCACACAAGGCCGAAGCAGGGATGCCAGACGGCACCGATGTAGAATAAATTGGCGGGAGCGGCGTTGACGGCGCATCGGCTCGCGAGCTAGAGCCGTCGCGCATGAGCCGGCTCGGCACAAGGCCTCAATACCGGCTGCAGGGGTTGATGCGGGACAAATCGCGTAAGGCGGAGAACGGCGCACCGACGGTCGCGCTGGTGCGGCGGCTGGCGGCCGACTTCATCAGGCCGCATACCGCAATGATCGTTTCGGCGTTTATCTGCATGGCTGTTGGTGCGGCCAGCACGGCGCTGCGCGCCTGGCTGATGCAACCGACGCTCGACCGCATCTTTTTCGGCCATGAGGCCAACCTGCTTTTCGTTGTTGCAGGGGCCGCGCTCGTGCTTGCGGTCGTCAAGGCGGCCGCCGATTACGGCGACTCGTTGCTGATGGGCCGGCTCGGATTGCGCGTCGTCGCCGACATCCAGCGCGCGCTCTACACCCGCCTGATCCGGGCCGACATCGCTTATTTCAACGCCAATGCCAGCGGCACGCTGATCTCGCGCTTTATCAACGACGTGGCGCTGCTGCGCAGCGCCACGGCCAGCGTGCTGATCGGTATCGGCAAGGACGCGGTGACCATCGTCTTCCTGATCGTGCTGATGTTCTATCAGGATTGGCTGCTGGCCTCCGCCTCTTGTGTGGCGCTGCCGCTGGCGGTTCGGCCGATCATCGGGATCGGCCGCCGAATGCGGCGCGTCTCGGCGAACACCCAGATCGAATTCGGCCAGCTGACCACGCTGTTGAGCCAAACGTTTCAGGGTGCCCGTCATGTCAAGGCCTACGGCATGGAGGCCTATGAGGAGGCGCGCGCCGGAGCGTTGTTCGAGCGCGTGTTTCAGCTGGTCGATCGCGCCAACCGCACGCGATCGCGGGCGTCGCCCGTGATGGAAGCGCTTGGCGGCGTCGCCGCGGCGATCGTCACGCTCTACGGCGGCTATCAGGTGATCAACGGCGCGCGCACGCCGGGCGCATTGTTCTCCTTTCTCGCCGCACTGCTGCTCGCGTATCAGCCGCTGAAGAGCCTTGCCAACCTCAACGCCTCGCTGCAGGAGGGGCTGGCCGCGGCGCAGCGCCTGTTCAAGGCGCTCGATACCCAGCCGGAAATTCGCGATGCCGCCGAAGCACGGCCGCTGCGCATTGCCGGCGGCGAAATCCGCCTTGACGAAGTACGTTTCGGCTACCAGCCGCAGGCGGTTGCGCTTGACGGGATCTCGCTGACCGTGCCGCCGGGCAGCACGGTCGCCTTAGTCGGCCCCTCAGGCGCCGGCAAATCGACGGTGCTCAATCTGATCCCACGGTTTTACGACGTGTCCGGCGGCAGCATCGCAATCGATGGGCAAGACGTGCGCGAGGTCACGCTCGCCTCGCTGCGGGGGGCGTTGGCGTTGGTGGCGCAAGAGGCAAGCCTTTTCGACGACACGGTGCGCGCCAACATCGCCTATGGCCGGCTCGACGCAACGGACGCCGAGATCGAGGCGGCCGCCGCGGGTGCCGGCGCCGATCGCTTTATTGCCGAGCTGCCTGACGGCTATGACACGCTGGTCGGGGAGCATGGCATTCGGCTGTCAGGCGGGCAGCGCCAGCGCCTGGCGATCGCGCGGGCGATGCTCAAGGACGCGCCGATCCTGCTGCTGGACGAGGCGACGTCGGCGCTCGACAACGAAAGCGAGCGCCAAGTGCAGACAGCGCTGCGCCGGCTGATGCAGGGGCGCACGACATTGGTGATTGCCCACCGGCTGTCGACCATCGTCGGCGCCGATCTCATCTGCGTCATGGACAAAGGCCGCATCGTCGAGAGCGGCAAGCATGCACAGCTGCTGGCGCGCAGCGGCCTCTATGCGCGGCTCTACGAGACGCAGTTCGCACCGGAACAGCTGGAGGAGCGACTGCCGCAACTGGTTGCTGCGGCAGCGCGGCCCGGATGAACCGGCTCGCCCGGCGCTTCCGGGAAAATTTGCGGCGACTGGCGCGCAGTGATCGTCTGCGGCGGATACTGTGCTACGCGATTCACCTCTACATCCGACTGGTCTATTGGACCAATCGGTGGTTGGTCGAAGGCGCGGATTACCCGCGCCGGCTGCGCGCCGAAAAGCGGCCCTTCATTTTGGCCTTCTGGCACGGCCGGCTGCAGATGATCCCGATGGCCTGGCAGCGTCTGGCACCGATCCACATGCTGATCTCGTCGCATCGCGACGGCCGCATCATCGCCGACGCGGTCGCATATTTCGGCGTGCAGTCGGTCGCCGGCTCGACCCGTCGCGGCGGCAGCGCGGCGCTGCGCAGCATGGTCAAAGCGCTCGCCGCCGGCGATTGCGTCGGCATCACGCCCGACGGGCCCAAAGGCCCGGCGATGGTCGCGAGTGCGGGGGTCGTCAATGTCGCCCGCCTCGCCCGGGCGCCGATCGTGCCGGTCGTATTCGCCACCAGCCGGCGGCTGGTATTCCGCACCTGGGATCGGATGCATGCCGCACTGCCGTTCGGCCGCGGCGTCTTCATCTGGGGCGAACCGATCGAGATCGACCCCGACCTCGACGAGGCGGGGATCGAGCGCGCCCGCCGACTGGTCGAAACTCGGATGAACGAGATGGTCGCGCTGGCCGACAGCCGCGTCGGCCGCGGATCGACCGCCAATGCGCTGGCCACCGTCGACGGGGCGCCGGGACTGGCCGGCGGGAAGCGGCGGTGATTTTGCCCGCGCTCTACCGCGGTCTGACTGCCTCGGCGGCGCCATTCATCATCGCCTACCTGAAAACGCGCCGACTCCGCGGAAAGGAAGACGAGAGCCGATTCAACGAACGGCTCGGCTTCGCCAGCGACCGCCGGCCTGATGGGCCTTTGGTCTGGGTGCATGCGGCGAGCATTGGCGAGGCAGCCTCCGTGCTGGCGCTGATCGAGCGCATTCTTGAGGAGCGGCCGCAGCTGCACATCCTGCTGACGACCGGCACGGTGGCCGCGGCTCGACTGCTCTCCCCGCGGCTGCCGCCCGGCGCGCGCCACCAGTTCGTCCCGGCCGACTTGCCGCGCGCGGTGGCGCGGTTTCTCGACCACTGGCGCCCCGAGCTGGCGGTCTGGGTCGAGTCCGAACTGTGGCCGAACCTCGTACTGATGACGCGCCAGCGCAACATTCCGATGCTGTTGCTGAATGCGCGGCTATCGGCGCGTTCGCACGCTCGCTGGCGGCGCTGGCCGCAACTGGCGCGTCCGGTTATCGGCGCGTTTTCGCTTTGTCTGGCGCAAGACGAGACGCAAGTCAGACGCTTTCGCGAGCTTGGCGCGCCCGCCGCGGCGAGCATCGGCGATCTGAAGGCCGCCGCGAAAAATCTTGTCGCCGATCCGGCCGTGTTGGGCGACCTGCGCCGGCAGGCAGGGAACCGGCCGCTTTGGCTGGCCGCTAGCACCCATGAGGGCGAGGACGAAATTGCGATCCAGGTGCACGACCGCCTCGCCCGCGATCACCCCCGGCTGCTGACGATCATTGCGCCGCGCCACCCGGTGCGCGGCGATGCCATCGCGGCGCTGGCGGCGGCCAAGGGTTTGCGGGTGGCTCGCCGGTCCAGGGGCGACGCGATATCGGCGGACACAGACCTCTATCTCGCCGATACGTTCGGCGAACTCGGCCTATTCTACAGCCTCGTGCCGGTTGCCTTTGTCGGCGGGTCGCTGGTCGACAAGGGCGGTCACAACCCGTTCGAGGCGGCTCGGCTGGACTGCGCGGTCCTGCTTGGACCGCACACCGCCAATTGCACGGCGATGGCGGAGGCACTTATCCGCTGCGGTGCTGCAGAGGTGGTGGCCAACGCCGGTGCGCTGGCCTCGGCGCTGGCCCGCCTGCTCGACGACGAGATGTTGCGCGCACAGCGCGCGCGCGCGGCCGCGCACACCGCTGCCCAGGGAGCGGGCATCTTGGATGCGGCGCTCGACCGGCTGGCCCCGTGGCTCGATCCGATAGCGCAGAGGCCGCCCGCCCAGCAACGCGGCTATGCGCGCGCCTGATTTCTGGCATGAACCGCCGGGCCTCATCGCCGGGTTGCTCGCGCCGCTCGGCCTGGCGCTTGGCGCCGTCGGGCGGCTGCGCCGAGCGGTCGTGCGACCGTACCGGGCACCCGTGCCGGTCATCTGCGTCGGCAACCTTGTCGCCGGGGGCTCTGGCAAGACGCCAGTCGTACTGTCGTTAGCCGCGGCGATGGCCCGCGGGGGAATCGCCGCACACATCGTCTCCCGCGGCTATGGCGGCAGCCTTTGCGGGCCGCTGCGCGTCGACGCGGCAACGCACGTCGCCCGCCAGGTTGGCGACGAGGCGCTGGTTGCCGCATCGCAGGCCCCCAGCTGGGTGGCGCGCGACCGCGCCGCCGGTGTGCGCGCCGCCGTCTCCGCCGGTGCCG
>JAFAWI010000004.1 GCA_019241915.1 Alphaproteobacteria bacterium | reverse complement strand
GAGGCGCTCGCCAAAAACGGGTTGCGCTACCCGTTCCCGCAATACGGCATCCAGCAGGATGTGCGCGCCGGGATGGCCGTCAGCTATCCGGGCCGCGGCAGCTGATGGCCGAGGGCGCGATCGCCGCAGCGGCAGTGATCGCGTCGTTGGCCATCAGCTGCCGCGGCCCGGGTAGCTGACCGCCATCCCGGCGCGCACATCCTGCTGGATCCCGTATTGCGGGAACGGGTAGCGCAACCCGTTTTTGGCAAGCGCCTCCATGCCGGCGATCGCCTTTGCCAACTGGTCGGGCGGCAGCGCCATCAGCATTTCGTCGTCGAGCACACCGCCGTAGCGCCGCTCGGCAAAGCACGGGATCGAGAGGCTCGGCTCGCGCGTCTTCAGCGCCCGGCCCCAGGAATCGGCGCAGGCCGACTCGCCGACGACGCTCCAGTCGAAGCGCTTGTAGCCGGCCCATTGCAGACCGTTGATGAAATAGATCATCGCGCCGGGCGTCGCGTGAAAGAGAGCGATGTCGGGCGGGTCGAGCCGGCCGCTGGCGAGCGGCGCCACCGCCATCGCGTCGTACTGCCCGTCGGCGACGCAATCCATCGCCGCCTGGTGGGCGGTGGCGTCCGCCTCGGTCGAATACCAGACGCCGACCATGTGCCTGCCGCTCTGCCACTCCGGGTCCTTGGCGTTGCCGAGGCCGATGACCGCACGGCATTGCGCGCCGACCAGGTTGTCGGCCGTGATGCCGACGGTCCAGCCGAGCCGCGAAGCCTGGCCGACCACCTGATCGAAGGTGTGGATCGATTGCGGCCGGCGGATGCGCGGGATCGCTTCCATCTCCTCGCGTTTCTCGAACAGCTTCATCGCGAAGACGAACGAGCGCAGCTTCAAGAGCCGTTCGAGGTCGGCGGTGATCTTGGTCCAGTCTTGTGCCGGCACGGATTGGTTCATCGATCGTCCTTGTTGGGCGGCACCAGGCCGGCCTCAGTGGGGATTGGCCGGGCACTGTGCCGTCGGCACGAACGAATAGCGGTTGCCGCATTGCGCCTGGCAGCCCTCGGCGCTGCCCGGGCAACTCATCTGCAGGTTCTTGAAATTGCCGATGCACTGGCAGAGGCCGTAGCCAGCGGGGATGGCCACGGCCTGCGCGGCGGCGCCCGGCGGATTCGCCAGCGCCGAGGCGGGCGCGGGGCTGCCGGCCGCGGCCGGGTTTTGGGTCCCTGCTATGCCGGTGGTCTGCGATGCGGGCCCGTCGGCCGCCGGCGGTGCGGTTGCGGCAGCGGCCGATTTGGTTGGGGCCGCCGCGGCCGGCGGCTGAGCGGCTGCGGCCTTTGCGGTCGTCGGAACCGCCGCCGCCGTCGGCGCCGTCGCCTGCTTGGCGGCCGGCGACGACGGCGTCTGCGCCGCGGCGAGCATCGGTACGAGCAGCGCCACCGCCACCGCCACCGACAGCGGCAGACGACCGCCGCATCTCGAAACCGTTCGCGCCAACATCTCTCGCCTCTCAATCCACTCCGGCCGTGCGCTCTGCCGCAGGATAGCAGAGCCGGACCCGCGATCCACTAAACCGGCGCATAGAAATCGCCGGGCAGGCCGGCGCGCTCGCGCGCGGCGACGTTGAACGGCGGCTTGAGCATGCCGCGGAAGTGGCGCGTGACACGGTCGCGGAACGTCGCCGCGGGCTCGAGGCCGCGCTCGCGGCATAACCGGGCGAACCAGCGTGCGCCGACTGCGACATGGCCGATCTCGTCCTCGTAGATGCGCTCGAGGATCGCGGCGCTGTCCGCGTCGCCGGCGCGCCGCAGGCGGCCGATCATATCCGGCGTCACGTCGAGGCCGCGCGCTTCCAGCACCAGCGGCACCACAGCCAGGCGGGCGAGCAGGTCGTGCGCGGTGTCCGCCGCCGCTTCCCACAGCCCGTCATGCGCCGGCAGATCGCCATAGGCCGCACCGA
Organism: Alphaproteobacteria bacterium; assembly: GCA_019241915.1. GTDB lineage: Bacteria > Pseudomonadota > Alphaproteobacteria > ATCC43930 > CGMCC-115725 > DATARH01. The sequence goes on along the minus strand of JAFAWI010000004.1, from coordinate 7,785 downwards.
GCGCGGTGAGGCGTGCGTCGAGCAGCGCGAAATGCTCGGCCTCTTCGGCCGCGACGCCGGCCCACTCGTCAAAAAACGCGCCCGGCAGGCCCTGGTGCGTGAAGCGGGCGACGATGTCCCAGGCGAGATCAATCGCATTGAGCTCGATATGCGCGAGTGCATGCAGCAGCGCGACGCGCCCGGCCGGTACAGCAAGGTTGCGCCGCCGTTTGACCTCGCGCGGCGGACACAGCGGCGGCCGTTCGGGCCGCGCCGGGCGCGGCGGCGGCGCCGCTGCGCCGAGGGGCAGGCGGCCCTGCTGCCAGCCTGCCGCGACTGCGCGGCTGAGCGCCACCTTCAGGGCCGGATCGGCGGCGCAGAGAACTGCGACCGCGCCGCCAGCCAACCCCTCACCCTCCCACGCCTGCGGCGCCGCTCCCTCCCTCTCCGCGCTCTTGCGGGGCGAGGGGGAGTCTGCCGGCGCGCTCCCTCCCGCCGGCGGGGAGAGGGCTGGGGTGAGGGGCAACAAGCGACGCGGGCTCAGAGGGCGTGCACCGCCTTCAGCACCTCGGCAACATGGCCCGGCACCTTGACCTTGTGCCACACCCCGCGTACGACGCCGTCGGCGTCGATCAGGAAAGTCGAGCGGTCGATGCCCATGTATTTGCGGCCGTACATGCTCTTCTCGACCCAGACGCCGTAGTCTTCGACGACCTTGCCGTCGGTGTCGGCGCCGAGGGTGAACGGCAGCTGATGCTTGGCCTTGAACTTGTTATGGGAGGCGACCGAATCCTTGGAAACGCCGATCACCGTGGCGCCGGTCTTGCCGTAATCGGGAAACGAGTCGCGAAAGCCGCAGGCTTCGGCAGTGCAGCCCGAGGTGTCGTCCTTCGGGTAAAAATAGAGCACCACCGGCTTGCCCCTGAGCTTGGACAACGTCACCGAGCCGTTGCCGTCGGTCGGCAACGTGAAATCCGGCGCCTTGTCGCCGATTTGGATGCTCATCTCCTCACCCCTCCTTGCCTGCTGAGGATGCCGATTGTAGCGCCTGCGCGGCGGGTTCGGCGACCAGCCGATCGTACCATTCGGCGACCGCGGCGCAGGCGGCGGCGAGATCCGCGTCGAGCCGTATGAAATCGACGGCGCCGGCGCAGCGCGCCAGCGTCGCGCCGATGGGCCCGGCGAGCGCTGCGGCATCGGGCGTGCCATCGCACAGGATGGTGAGCAGCACGCGCACGGCGCGCAGCAGCGTCAATGCGTCGCCCAGCACCTGTACCGCCGACGGCGGCAGCACCCCGGCCGCGCCGAGCGCGGCGAGCGCGCCGCCGATATCGCGCCGCAGCGCCTCCGGCCGCTGCGCCGCCTCGCGCAGCATCAGGTACTGGGCGAGGAATTCGAGGTCGACCAGGCCGCCGCGCCGGTTGCGCAGGTCCCACTCGGCCGGGCGCGGATGCTCGGCGGCGATGCGGCGGCGCATATCGGCGACATCGGCGAGGAGGCGGGCCGGGTCGCGCGGCAGGCGCAGCACCGCATCCACCGCCGCTGCGACGCGTCCGCAGAGCACGAGGTCGCCGGCCACCGGGCGCGCTCGGGTCAGCGCCATGTGCTCCCAAGTCCACGCGGATTCCGTCTGATAATGCGTGAAATGCGCAAGGCTGGTCGCGATCGGGCCGGAGGCCCCCGACGGACGCAACCGCATATCGACTTCGTAAAGCCGGCCCTCGGCGGTCGGCGCGGTGATTGCACCGATGAGGCGCTGGCAGAGCCGCGCGTAATACGCGGTCACCGCGAGCGGACGGTCGCCGTCCGAGGCGATGCTCTCCTCGGGGCCGTCGTAGATCAGGATCAGGTCGAGGTCGGAGGCCGCGGTCATCTCGCGGCTGCCGAGCCGGCCCATACCCAGGACGGCGACCGCGCCGCCGGCGATGCGGCCATGGGCGCGGGCGAAATCCTCTTCGACCGCCGGCAGCAGCGCGGCGAGCACGGTTTCGGCGATCCCGGCAAACGCGCTGCCGGCCAGCGCCGGGTCGAGGCTGCGGTGCAGCAGCTGCACGCCGACCTGAAAGCGCCGCTCGTTGGCCCATCGGCGCAGCAGGTCGAGCGTGTCGGCGAAATCCCGCGCCCCGGCGACGAGCTCCGACAGCTCTGCCATGAGCGCCGCGCGCGGCGGCAGCGGCGCAAAGAAATCCTCGCTCAGCACCGCCTCGAGCAGCGCGGGGCGCCGCGCCAGGTTTTCGGCCAGCAGCGGCGCCTCGGCCATGACGTCGGCCACCAGCCGCAGCAGGCTGGGATTGGCATGGAACAGCGAAAACAGCTGCACCCCGGCGGGCAGGCGGGCGAGAAACTCATCGAACCGGCGCAGCGCCAGGTCGGGCGCGGCGGTCGCGCCAAAGATGCGCAGCAGCTCCGGCACCAGCTCGGTGAGAATCTCGCGCGCCCGCTGGCTGCGCGTCGCCCGCATCCGCCCGTGATGCCAGTCGCGCACCATCGCGGCGACCCGCGCCGGCTCGGCGAACCCCATCCCCGCCAGCGTATCCAGCGTGCCGGGGTCGTCCTCGGCGCCGGTGAACACCAGATTGCCGGACCCGGCAAGGCTCGGCGCCTCCTCGAACAGTTCGGCATAATGCCGCTCGACCGACTCCAGCCGCGCCGTCAGCTCGGCCGAGAATGCCGCGGCGTCCGGATAGCCGAGAAACACCGCGAAGCGCTCCAGGCCCGCGGCATCGGCCGGCAGGCGGTGGGTCTGCGCGTCATCGACCATCTGCAGCCGGTGCTCGACGCGGCGCAGAAAGCGGTAGCTGTCAGTCAGCTCGGCGCGGTCGGCTTCCTCGATGCGGCCGGCGGCGGCGAGCCGCGCAAGCGCCTCGCAGGTCGCGCCGACCCGCAAGTCGCGCCGCCGCCCACCCCAGATGAGCTGCTGCGTCTGGGCAAAGAATTCGATCTCGCGAATGCCGCCGCGGCCGATCTTGATGTCGTGACCGAGCACCGCGATTCGCGCGCCGCCGCGGTGGGCCTGGATTTGCCGCTTGATCGAATGGATGTCGGCGATTGCGGCAAAGTCCAGGTGGCGCCGCCAGATGTAGGGTTGCAGCTCGGCGAGGAAATGCGTTGCGGCCTCGCGGTCGCCCGCGACGGGGCGCGCCTTTATCAGCGCCGCGCGCTCCCAATTCTGGCCGACGCTCTCGTAATAAGAAAGCGCCGCGGCGACCGACATCGCCAGCGGGGTCGAGCGCGGATCGGGGCGCAACCGCAAATCGGTGCGAAAAACATAGCCATCGCCGGTGCGCTCGTCGAGAATGCGTACCAGTTCGCGAGCGAGGCGGTTGAAAAAGCCGTGCAGCACGTCCCGCCCCGCCGGCTGTGACCGGTCGGGGTCGTAGAGCAGGATGAGGTCGATATCGCTCGAATAATTCAACTCGCCACCGCCGAGCTTGCCCAGGCCGAGGACGATGAGCCCGCTGACGGCCGGTTCGGCGTCAGCGGCAAACGGGGTTCGCGGCAGGCGGCGCAGCAGGTGCCGTACGGCCGCGTCGATCGCGGCTTCGGCGAACCCGGTAAGTGCCGACATCTGCCGTTCCAGGCCCCACGCGCCGGCGATGTCGGCGACCCCGACGGCGAGCGCGACCCGACGCCGCGCCGTGCGCAGCCGGCGCATCAACGCCGACTGATCTTCGCCATCAATTGGCCGTTTTGTGGCGGCAATGATCTCCGCGAAGGGGGCATCGGCGCCATCGGCAACAAGCCGCGTGAGGAATTGCCATTCGCGCACCCCCAGTCCGCTGAGGAACGGGCTGTTGCCAAAGACCGCAGCGAAGAGGTGTTGACCTTGCGGGGTAGCGCTCCAGGCGCGCGCCGCCGCAGCGGCTTCGGGTTCGGCCGCGGCGGCGACGGCGTCGTGCCAATTCGCTGTGCCGATCGCCAGGGCGCGGGCGTCGCCGGCAGACGGCAGCGCGGCGCCGTCGGGGGAGAGGTGAGATAACAGCTTCATCGCACAGCCCCGACGAGGACAGCGACACTCGCCCGCCGGCTCGCGCGGGTCAAGCCCAGGCTCAAGCGGTGCGCCTGCCCGCACCGCGGCCGCCGCGCGTCCGGATGCGGACGCCGGCGCAGCACGTCGTGCATCATACGCACCGGCTGCTGGTGTGGCTGGGCGGCCTCGCCGCTGTGCTGATTCTGGTCGCGATTGGCGGCATCTGGCGGCTGCTGCAAGGCCCAATCGAGCTCGACCGGCTGGTCCCTTATGTCGAGGAGGCTCTCAACCGCTCCAGCGCCGGGATTGGCATCGCGATCTCGGGCGTCAGCATCGGTCTCGACCAGGAAACGCACCGGCTCGACCTGCGGGCGGAAAACGTCCGCCTGTCGCTGCCCAATGGCGAGCGGCTGGCGAATGTCCCGCAGATGGCGACCAGCTTCAGCCTGGGCGGCTTGCTCGGCGGCCGGCTCGAACCGACCCGACTCGTCGTCGAGCATGCGGTGATCGCGCTGCGACGCGACGAAAACGGCGCCATTAGCTTCCGCGTCGGCAACGGCGATACCGCCGGCTCGGACGATCTGGCGCTCGACAACGCGCTTGCGGTGTTCGCGCCGCTGCGGCCGGACACCCCCTGGAGCGGATTGCGCGAGATTTCGGTGCGCGATGCGACGGTGCTCGTCGACGACCGCGCCAGCGGCCGGGTATGGCGCGCCGATCGCGCCGCGGCGACGCTGCAGCGCGGCGAGGACGGCGCGGAGGGATCGCTGGCGTTTGCCGTCGCGCTTGGCGGCGGAACTCCCGAATTGCACGCCAGCTATCGCTATTCGGGCCGCACGCAGAAGCTCGACCTGAAATTCGCGGCCGACCGCGTCAACCCCGCGACGCTGGCGTCGCTGTCGCCGGCGCTCGCCGAGTTGGCGCAAGCGCAATTCCCGGTATCGGGCATCGCCGACATTCGCTTCGACGCAGCCCGCGGCGTGCCGGAGGCCGCCCGGGTCGACCTCGATTTTGGCGCCGGAACGATCGCCACCGACCTGCTGGCGAGCGGCCGGGTGCCGGTGGCGCACGGCGAACTGCATGCCGATTACGCGCCGGAGACCGGCCAGTTGCGGCTCGACAAGCTGGCGCTCGACCTCGGCGGCGGCACGACGCTGGCGCTGACCGGCCGGCTCGACGGATTGCCGCCGCGCGTCGTCACCGCCAGCACAGCGCCGCCGCGCCTTGCCGGCTCGCTGGCGGTGACGCTGAGCCATGTCCCGACGGCACGGCTTGGCGACTTATGGCCGCGCGGCGTCAGCCCCGGCGGGCGCCGTTGGATCGCCGCAAACCTGCCCGAAGGCATGCTCGACGAGCTGGCGCTGCAGCTCGCGGTGAAAGTCGACACGGCGACGATGGCGGCTGATTTTGCCGAGCCGCGCGGCACGATGCGCTATCACGACTTGACGGTCGATTACTTCAACGGCCTGCCGCCGGTGAAAAAGGTCAGCGGCACCGCGACGGTGGACGACCGCCATATCGAGTTTGCGGTCGGCGGCGCCGCGCTCAAATCGCTCAAGGTCACCGGCGGCACCGTTTCGATCAGCGATATCGGCGCACCGGTCGAGACGCTGGCGGTCGATGTCGCGGTGAGCGGGCCGCTGCAGGACGTGCTCGAGACCATCGACGCCAAGCCGCTGCATTACGCGCACGAGGCCGGGATCGATCCGGCGCGGCTCGGCGGCAAGGCCGATGCACAGCTGCATTTCAAGCTGCCGCTGCTCGCCAGCCTCAAGCTCGACGCGGTCGATTACGGCGCCAAGGCGACCCTGAGCGGGGTCTCGTACGGCAAAGTGGCGCTCGACCGGCCGTTGACCGAGGGCGCCCTTACGCTCGATCTCGGGCATACCGGCGTGCACGCGCAGGGCAGCGGCAAGTTCGACGATGTGCCCGCAACGATCGACGGCAACCTCTATTTTCATGCGAAGAATGGGCCGCGCGCGCATTACCGCATCGGGCTGACACTCGACGACGAGGCGCGGCGGCGGCTCGATTGGACGATCGCCGGCGACCGGCTCAGCGGACCGGTCGGCGTCGATCTCAACTACACCGTGGCCAACACCGGCGCGCGCTCGGATCTTGACGCTACGCTCGACTTGACCGGCGCGACGCTGACGCTCGACGAGGCGGGGTGGAAGAAGCCGCCGCGGCAGCCGGCGACGGCGAAGGTTGCGGTTGCCCTCAATGACGAGGTCGTCACCGCGATCCCTCAGCTCGACATCCGGGCGCCTGGTCTCGACGGGCGGTTTGCCGTGGGGCTCAACCCCAACGACCGGCGCGTCGAGCGGGTTGACATCCGTCGCCTGGTTGTGGCCGACGACGACGTCGCCGGCACCGTCAGCCGCAGCCCCAATGGCGGCTGGCGCGCGGACATTCGCGGCAACCGGCTCGATCTGCACCGCCTGTTGAAGCAGTCGCTCAATGACGACCGGCCCGGCAGCGAGGAGCCGCTGGCGATCGACGCGCATCTCGGCCGGCTGGTTCTCGGGCCGCGGCGAGAGGTACAGGACGTATCGGCGTCGTTGGCGCGCGATCGCGGCTATTGGCAGACGGTGCGGATCGACGGCCGCTACGTCAACGGCCGCCGGATGGCGCTGGCGCTGGGCGCGCAAAAGCTGCGGTTCGAAACCGACGATTTGGGCGCGAGCTTGGCCCTATTCGGGGTCGCGGACAATGTCGTCGGCGGCAAGCTCACCGTCGATGGCACGCTCGGCGACGAGAACGGGCATCGGGTGCTGCGCGCCCACCTCGACGGTTCGGATTACAATCTGGCGCGGGCGCCGGCTTTGGCGCGGCTGCTGTCGCTGGCTTCGCTCGACGGGATCGCCGCGCTGATGTCGGGGTCGGGCATCCCGTTCACCACGCTGCGCGGCGACATCGCGCTGTCGGCCGGACAGATCGCGATCGAGCGGCTGATCGCCTACGGCGGGGCGCTTGGGATCACCGCGCAGGGCCGGCTCAATTCGCGGCAGGACCGCATCGACATCGACGGCACGCTGGCGCCGGCCTATGCGCTCAACTCGGTGCTCGGCAATTTTCCGGTGCTCGGCTCGATCTTGATGGGGGGCGAAGGCCAGGGTCTCTTCGCGGCGAGCTTCCGCCTCACCGGGTCGAGCGACGACCCGAGCGTCAGCGTGAACCCGCTGAGCGCACTGACGCCGGGGCTGCTGCGCCATCTGTTCGACCCGCTGATGACACCGGCTGTTGCGCCGGCCGCGGCGCCGGTCCGGAGCTCGCAGGTGCAGGGCGAGTTCCACCCCGACACGGCACACTGACGCCGCGACCGCGCGTTGCCGAGCAGGCCTCAGCCGGCGCGCACCAGCACGTGCCGTTTGCGGCCGGCGCTGAGCTTCAATTCGCCGGCCGCGCCGAAATCGGCGAGCGAGACCGGCTGCGTCTCGCTTTTGATGACCGCGTCGTTGAGCCGGGCGCCGCCGCTCTTGATCAGCCGGCGCGCCTCGCTGTTCGAGGACACGAGGCCGGCGCGGACGAACAGCTCGAACGCCGGCACGCCCCGGCTCAGCGCGTCGTGCCCGACCGCAACTTGGGGCAGGCCCTCGGCGATGCCGCCGACGTCGAACACCGTGGCGGCGGTGCGCGCCGCCTCGTCGGCGGCGGCGCGGCCGTGGCACAACGTAGTCGTCTCGGTCGCCAGCACCTTTTTTGCTTCGTTGATCTCGCTGTCCCGCAACGTTTCGAGGCGGGCGATCTCGTCGAGCGGCAGTTCGGTGAACAGCCGCAGAAAGCGGCCGACATCGGCGTCCTCGGTGTTGCGCCAGTATTGCCAGTATTCGTAG
>JAFAWI010000405.1 GCA_019241915.1 Alphaproteobacteria bacterium | reverse complement strand
ATGGTGCGTGCCATCCCACGTCTTATCCCACAAATGACTGTGCGACCATATGTGTCGCAGGGAGTCGCCGTCAAGGGGAGGGCGCAGAGGTCCCTTTTATAAAATCAGCAGCTTGTAAGGCGTATGTGCAGCTATGGGAACCTATGGAAAACGATAAAATGGCGGAGAGGGAGGGATTCGAACCCTCGGTCCCCCGTAAGAGGGACAACGGTTTTCGAGACCGCCCCGTTCGACCGCTCCGGCACCTCTCCGCGTGCGGGGCTGCGGCTTAGCACGAGCCGCCTCGGGCCAGCAAGCGCAGGATGTGCGGCCCGCGCGAGGCCGCCTGTTAACGCATCGTTAACCCTCTTTTTTAACGATTATGCAGGGATTGGGGGCCGGCCGGCTCGGCCGGAGCGGCGGCAGCGCCGCGTTGGGGGTTGCATGAGCGCAGCGTTGGAGATCGCCGATTGGCCGGCGGTCACGGTCGAAATCCGCGTGCGGGGCCGCGTCCAGGGGGTCGGCTTTCGCCCGGCCGTCTGGCGGCTGGCGCGCGAGCTTGGTTTGCAGGGCGAGGTGCTAAACGACGCCGACGGGCTGCTGATCCGGGCCAGCGGCGACGAGGCGGCCATCGCCCGGCTGCTCGACCGGCTGCAGGAGACGCCGCCGCCGCTCGCCCGGCTCGAAGGCGTCGATGCCCGGTACGTGGCGCTGGAGCTGATGCCCGGCTTTCGCATCGGCAAGAGCGAACCGGGTCCCGCCCGCACCGAAATCGCCCCCGACACCGTGGTGTGTCCGGCCTGCGTCAGGGAGGTTTTCGACCCTCTATCGCGCCGCTTCCGCTATCCGTTCACCACCTGCAGCCACTGCGGCCCGCGCTTCAGCATCACGACCGCGATCCCGCACGACCGCGCCGCCACGACGATGGCGACCTACGCGCTGTGCCCCGCGTGCGGCCGCGAGTACGACGACCCGGGCGACCGGCGGTTTCACGCCGAGACGGCCGCCTGCCCCGTCTGCGGGCCGCGCGCGCGGCTGGTGCGCTGCGACGGCGAAGCGCTCACGTTCGAATGCGTCTCGATGCTCGACGATTGCGACGCGGCCGGCATGCTGCTGCAGCAGGGTCATATCGTCGCGATCAAAGGCGTCGGCGGGTATCAGCTTGCCTGCGACGCCACCAATGCCGAAGTGGTCGCCCGGCTGCGCGCGGCGAAGCGGCGCGAGACGCTGCCCTTTGTGCTGATGGCGCGCGATCTCGACGTCATCCGGCGCTATTGCCTGTTGAGCGAGGCGGAGACGCGCCTGCTGCAAAGTCCAGCGGGGCCGATCGTGCTGCTGGCGAGCGCCGGCGAGCCGCTGCCGACACTGGTCGCGCCGGGGCTGCGCAGCCTCGGGCTGATGCTGCCGCCGACGCCGCTGCACCTGATGGTGCTGCGCCGGATGGAAAGACCGGTTGCGGTCACCAGCGGCAACGAAGCGCGCGAGCCGCAGATCGTCGACGACCGGGAAGCGCTGGCCTGCCTGTCCGAGATGGCGGAATTCGCGCTGGTGCACGACCGGCCGATCGCCATGCGTATCGACGACTCGATCGCGCGCGTCGTCGATGGGCTGCCGCGGATCCTGCGGCGCGGCCGCGGCTATGCGCCGGAGACGATCGCGCTGCCCGACGGGGTCGCGGATCCGCCCGACCTTCTTGCATTGGGCGGCGACGTCAAGAGCGCGTTCTGTCTCGTCGTCGACAGCAAGGCCGTGATGTCGCCGCATATCGGCGGCCTCGGCGAGCCGCTGACCTTTGACGAGTACCGCAATGCCTTGGCCGAATTCACCCGGCTCTTCCATCATAAGCCGGCGGCGATTGCGGTCGATCGCCACCCCGAATACCACTCGACGCGGCTCGGTCGGCTGCGCGCGCAGGAGACCGGCCTGCCGCTGATCGAAATCCAGCATCATCACGCGCATATCGCCAGCTGTCTTGCCGAATGCGGCCGTCCGCTGGCCGCGCCGCCGGTGCTGGGGATCGTCCTCGACGGCGCCGGCTGGGGCGCCGACGACACGATTTGGGGCGGCGAGTTTCTGCTGGCCGATTATCGCGAGGCGCGCCGCATCGGCACGTTCAAACCGGTCGCCATGCCCGGCCGCGACGCCGGGACGAACGAGCCGTGGCGCCATCTCTACGCGCATCTGTCGGCGGCGATTGGATGGACGGCGCTATGCGAACGCTACGGCCAGCTCAGCCTCTGCCAGGATCTGGCGCGGCGGCCGCACGCCGCGCTCGACACGATGATCCGCACCGGCGTCAATGCCCCGCCGGCGTCTTCCTGCGGCCGTCTGTTCGAGGCGGTGGCCGCGGCGCTCGGGATTTGCCGAGAGCGCCAACACTACGAGGGCGAAGCGGCGGCACGCCTTGAAGCCTTGGCCTCGAGCCCCATTGTGCTCGCCGAGGACGATGCCCTCGCCTATCCCTTCGCGATCGGCGAACTGCCGGGAACGAAGCTGCCGTTTCTCGAACCGCTGCCGATGTGGCGGGCGCTGCTCGACGACCTTGCGCGCAAGACCGCGGCGCCGGTCGTCGCGGCGCGTTTCCACAAGGGGCTGGCCAAGGCGATCGTCGCGATGGCGCAAAAGCTCGCGGCCGCACAGAGACCGCAGCTCGACACCGCGGCGCTCTCCGGTGGATGCTTCCAGAACAAGGTCCTGTTCGAAGCGACCGCGCAGCGGCTGCGCGCGGCCGGGTTCGCGGTCTTGTCGCATTCGCAGGTTCCGGCGAACGACGGCGGGTTGGCGCTCGGCCAAGCCGCGATCGCCGCCGTGCGGATGCACAAGCGCTGAGCCCACCCCGGGGGTTACGGACCGTCGAGGCGCAGGATCACCGTCGCCAACGGCGGCAGGTTTAACGTCAGCGACGCCGGCTGCTCATGCCAGGATGCCGCCTCCGCCATCGCATCATGGCCGTTGGTGTAGTCCGATCCGCCGTAGCGTGACGCGTCGGTGTTGAGCAGCGCGCGCCAGCGGCCGGCTTCCGGCACGCCGAGCCGGTAGCCGTCGCGCGGCACCGGCGTGAAGTTGCTGATCGACAAAAGCGGCGGCCCGTTGCCGGCCGGCATCCGCAGATAGGCATAAACGCTCTGCTCGCGGTCGTCGGAAATCACCCAACGAAAGCCCGCGGGGTCGTAATCCTGCTCGAACAGCGCGGGCTCGCCGGCGTAGAGCCGATTGAGGTCGCGCACCAGGCGCTGCACACCGCGGTGCTGCGGATCGTCGAGCAGGTGCCATTCCGGCTGCGCGTCGTGGTTCCATTCGCCCTCCTGGCCGAACTCGCCACCCATGAACAGCAGTTTCTTGCCCGGATGGGTCCACATAAAACCGAGATAGGCGCGTAGGTTGGCAAAGCGCTGCCAGCGGTCGCCGGGCATGCGGCCGAAGATCGAGTGCTTGCCGTACACCACTTCGTCATGCGACAGCGGCAGGATGAAGCGTTCGGAATAGGCATAGATCATTCCGAACGTCATCGAATGATGATGGTAGCGCCGATGCACCGGCTCGTGTCCGATATAGTCGAGCGTGTCATGCATCCAGCCCATGTTCCACTTGTAGTGAAACCCGAGCCCGCCGTCATCGGGCGACCGCGTGACGCCGGGCCAGGCGGTCGATTCCTCGGCCACCAGGATCGCTCCGGGGCAATTGGCGTCGACCGCCCGGCGCAGCTCCTGCAAGAAACCGACGGCTTCGAGATTTTCGCGGCCGCCGTACATGTTGGGCACCCACTCGCCTTCCTGGCGGCTGTAGTCGCGATAAAGCATCGCCGCTACCGCATCGACCCGCAGCCCGTCGGCGTGAAAGCGACGCAGCCAGTGCAGCGCGCTGCCGATCAGGAACCCGCGCACCTCGTTGCGGCCGAGATTGTAGATGAAGGTGTTCCAGTCGCGCTGGTAGCCTTCGCGCGGGTCGGCATGCTCGTAGAGCGGCGTGCCGTCAAACCGCGCGAGGCCATGCGCGTCGGTCGGAAAATGCGCCGGCACCCAGTCGAGCAGTACCCCGATGCCGGCGTTGTGGCAGCGGTCGATCAGCAGCGCAAACTCCTCGGGGGTGCCGAGCACGGCGTTCGGCGCGAACTGCCCCAGCGGCTGGTAGCCCCACGATCCGCCGAACGGATGCAGCATCACCGGCAAAAACTCGACATGGGTAAAGCCCATGCGCGCGACGTAGTCGACGAGCTTGTCGGCAAGCTCCGACCAGCCCAGCGAGCGGCCGTCGCCGTCACGCAGCCACGACCCCGCATGAACCTCATAGATCGACATCGGTGCGTCGGGCGCTTGCCGTTTGGCGCGTGCCGCGAGCCACGGGTCGTCCGACCAGCGAAACGGCGCCGGGTCATCGACGATCGAGCCGGTCGCCGGCGGCGGCTCGGCGCGCCAGGCGACCGGATCGGCGCGCTGCGGCAGCAGCGACCCGTCGGGCCCCAGCAGCTCGTACTTGTAGAGCGCGCCTGGCGCGAGACGCGGCACGAAAATTTCCCAGACACCGGCGCCGTGGCGCAGTCGCATCGGGTGGCGCCGGCCGTCCCAGGTGTTGAAGTCGCCAACCACCGAGACGCGGCGCGCATTGGGCGCCCAGACCGCGAAGCGCACGCCCTTGACGCCGTCGATTGTCACCGCATGGGCGCCGAGGCAATCTGCCAGCTCGCGATGTTTGCCCTCGGCGAGCAGGTAGATATCCAGTTCCCCAAGCAGCGGGCCGAAGGCATAGGTATCTTCGGTCTCTTGGATGGGCCCGCCCCAATCGATCCGGAGCAGATAAGGGCCCGCGCCCGGGCTTGGACCGATAAACAACCCGGTTTGGCGCACCGGGTGCAGCGTCGTCTGCACGGCGGGTTCGTCGCGGGCGGTTGCGCTGACCGAGAAGGCGCCGGGCAGCATGACGCGGATGACCTCCCCATCGGGCGTCCGGTGTCGCCCCAGCACCGCAAAAGGATCGAGGCTGCGCCCTTCGACAACCGCCTGCAAATCCGGGCTCAGAGCGGGGCCATCATCCATCGGCTGCCTCCTTGGCCGGGGCGATAATCCGCGCGGCAATGCGCGCCAGGCCGTGCAGCGGAATGCCGATCCACCCGGGTCGGTTCGCGGCCTCGTAGCAGATCTCGTACGCCGCCTTCTGCAGCAGAAAGAGATCGAGCAGGTCTGCTTCGGCCCCAGGCCTTGACCGTCGCCGCGGTGCCGCAGGTAGCGCCGCGCGATAGCCCGCAAGGAAGGCCGCCGACGCGTCGGAGGCAAAACGGTCGAGCACGGCAGCCCTCGCCGGCACCGCCTGGGCCGGGCCCTCGGCATGGGTCGACGCGGCCGCCGCCGCGTAATCGAACGAGCGCAACAATCCCGCGACGTCGCGCAGCGGGCTCGACTTGGCGCGGCGATGGTCGAGCGGACGCGACGGCTCGCCCTCGAAGTCGATAATGTACGCGTCGCCGGACGAGACCAGCACCTGTCCGAGGTGAAAATCGCCATGGATGCGGGTCTTGATCGTGCCGGCGGCAGAGCGCGCGAGCCGCTCGACTGCCGCCGAAAGCTCGCGGCGTCGGCCGGGGACTGCCCCAGCAACCTGCCGCATCTCGCTGTCCAGCGCGGGTTCGGCGACAGCCAGCGCGTCAAGCGCCTTGTCGAGCTGCGCCTGCACGTCTGCGGTCCATGCCGCGATGTCGCCGGCGTCAGCCGTTTCGGGGGCGAAGTCCGGATTATCGCTGGGCAGGGCGAGCACCGCGTGCATCTCGGCGAGGCGGCGGCCGATCGCGGCTGCGAAGTTGCTGTAAGCGGCGAGGGCATCGGCGATGTCGTCGCCGCGCGCGTCGGGGTCGATCACCGCCGCCGAATTCAGCACCCGCGACAGGTAGTCGAGGGTCCAGCCCCAGCCGTCGCCTTGGTTGCGCAAAAATCCTTGGACGAGCACCAGCGTGCGCGGCGTGCCGTCCGGCTCCAGCCGCGCCACCTCGCCGAGGAGCGGCGCCGTGTTGGCAAAGCCGCGTTCGGTCAAGTACCGGCTCATCTCGGCCTCGGGATGGATACCGGCTGTGACGCGCCGCACCAGCTTAAAGACGGCCGCATCGCCGATCACCAGCGAACTGTTCGACTGTTCCGCATCCATGCGCCGGATTTCGGGTTTGCGCGGGAGATTGATGTCGGCGAGCCGCGCGGTCGGCACAAACCTGATTTCGCCGCCGGCCAGCGGCTGCGCCGCGGACAGCGCGAGCGCGCGCATCACCGCGACCGGCAGCCGGTTCGTCGCAAATGCGTCAGTCAGGAATCCCACACGCCGGCCGCGGCGGACGCGGGCGAGCGCCAACTGCTGCGGCAACGGGTCGAGCGTCTCGTCTTCCCAGGCGATCGTCAGCGGCAGCAGATAGGTCTCTCCGCGCCGCTCCAAGCGGACGTCAAGCTCGGTCAGGATCAGATCGACGCCGGCGCCCGATAACGGCTCGGCCATCGCCAATTGCACCGAGGCGATCTTCTCGTCCTTCGAGGCAAACCAGCGACGCCGAACGAGATAGGCCGGCAGCGCCTCCTCCTCGAGCACCCGGCGCGGCTCGGGCGCCAGCACCTCAGCTATGCCGCCGCGCAGCACCAGCGTGCGCAGCTCCGCCATCGGCTCCGGCGCCGGCAGATGCCATGTCGGCAAGCTCGCATCGCTCGACAGCATGAACCAATAAAACGCAAACGGCGGCAGCGTCAGCAGGTAGGGCAGCTGGCCGACCGGCGGAAAGGTCGACCCGCCGGTGAGGTCGACCGGGATCCGGCCGGCAAAACTCGAAAGATCGAGTTCGACCGCTTGGATCACACGCGAGACGTTGCAGACGCAAAGGATCGTCTCGTCCTCGTATTCCCGAAGGTAGGCCAATACCTTCCGGTTGCCGGGATAGAGAAAACGCAATGTGCCGCGGCCGAAGGCCTTGTGCCGCTTGCGCACGCTGAGCATGCGCCGGGTCCAGTTGAGCGGGGAATACTGGTCACCCGCCTGCGCCTCGACGTTGATCACTTCGAAGCCGTAGACCGGGTTCATGATCGGCGGCAGCACCAGGTTTTCCGGGCTCGCGCGCGAAAAACCGCCGTTGCGGTCGGGCGACCATTGCATCGGCGTGCGCACCCCATCGCGGTCGCCGAGGTGGAAGTTGTCGCCCATGCCGAGCTCGTCGCCGTAATAGATGATCGGCGTGCCCGGCATCGACAGCAGCAGCATGTTCATCAGCTCGATGCGGTTGCGGTCG
>JAFAWI010000321.1 GCA_019241915.1 Alphaproteobacteria bacterium | reverse complement strand
GTCGGCACGGTCGCGCTCGACCGTATCCTGGTCGGGCGCGACATCCAGCCGGGCGATGCGGTGATCGGCATCGCATCGAGCGGTATCCACTCGAACGGCATGACCCTGACCCGCCGCGTGTTCTTTGAACAGGCCGGCGCAACGGTCGACACCCACTTTGGCGAACTCGGCTGCACGCTGGGCGAGGAGTTGCTGCGCCCGACGGTGATCTACGCACCGGAGACGCTTGAAGTTTTGAATCAGGTGTCGTCGGTCAAGGCGTTGATGCACATAACGGGCGACGGTTTGCTGAACCTGCTGCGTATCGATGCCGACATGGGCTTTGTCATCGACGATCTGCCGGAGCCGCCGCCGCTGTTCGGGCTCGTCGAGAAGCTCGGTGGCGTCAGCCGCGCCGAGATGTTCGAGGTCTATAATATGGGCATCGGCTTCTGTCTGGTGGTTGCGCCGGGCGATGCCGACTTGACGCTCGACATTCTGCGGCGGCACGGCCGGAGCGCTTCGGTGATTGGGCATGCCGTGGCCGATACCAGCAAGTCGGTGCAGTTGCCGCGCGAGAAGCTGGTCGGCACCGGTAAGCGGTTTCGCGCCGCATGAGCGAGCCACCGCTGCTCGACGAAGATGTGCTCGACGAGCTGACCGCATCGATCGGCGGCGAAGGCGTGCGCGCGGTCATCGCGCTGTTCCTCGACGAATGCCGCGAACTGACCGCGGCGATGCATGGCGGCGACCGCGAAGCCGCCCGGCGCGCCGCGCACTCGCTCAAAAGCAGCGCCGGTCAGCTTGGTGCCGCGGCGCTGGCCGAGGCGGCTGTCGCAGTCGAGACAGCGGCCGCCGCCGGCGCCGCGGAGCTCCCGCTGCACGTCGCGACGCTAACCGCGAGCGCCGCCAGAACACGGGCTGCGCTTGCCGCGCGGCTCGAATCCTAGCCTAGCCGGCCGACAGCAGGCGTTCCTTCTCCCATTCGGCCTTGCGGCGATAGATCGTCGACGGGTTGATCTCCAACAGCGCGGCGGCGCGCGGGATGTTGCCACCGCACAGCCCGACGGCCTGCTCGATCGCTTCCTTCTCGATCAGCCATAGCGGCCTTACCTTGGCGCGGCCGACATCGACCGACGCGTTTTGCGCCGGCGAGAGCATCGCGATCGTGCTGGAATGCGGCACCGCGGCTGCGGCGTCGAGCCGGGTCAGCATCGCGCGCGTCACCCGCGTGCCCTGGTTGAACAGCACCGCGTTGCGCAGCACGTTCTGCAGCTCGCGGATATTGCCCGGCCACGGGTAACGGCGCAGCGCTTCGACGGCATCGTCGGCAAAGTCGGTGAATTGCTTGCCTTCCTCCGCGGCGTACAGGGTCAGGAAGTGGCGGGCGAGGAGCAGCAGGTCGTCGCCGCGCTCGCGCAGCGGGGGCATCGCGCACGGCACGACGTGCAGCCGGTAGTACAGGTCCTCGCGGAAGCGCCCGGCCTCCACCTCGCGCCATGGGTCGCGGTTGGTGGCGCAAACGTAGCGCACATCGGCCTGCTCCACCTCGCTGCCGCCGACTTTCTGGAACTCGCCCGATTGGATCACGCGCAGCAATTTGACCTGCAGGCTCAGATCCATCTCGCAGATTTCGTCGAGAAACAGCGTCCCGCCTCTGGCCCGAGTGATCGCCCCCTCGCGATTGCCGACGGCGCCGGTGAAAGCGCCTTTGACATGGCCGAACATCTCGCTTTCCATCAGATCGCCGGGAATGGCGCCGCAATTGACAGCGGCAAACGGCCCGCCGCGCCGCGGCGACAGCTGATGGATAGCTTGCGCGCAGAGCTCTTTTCCCGTGCCGCTCTCGCCGGTGATGAACACGGTGGCGCGGCTCGCCGCGGCGTTTTCGATCACGTGGTAGACCGCGCGCATCGGCAACGCGGCGCCGATCAGGCCATTGAACGCACCCTCGCGTGCGACCTCGTTCGCCGCCGCCAGCGTCTGCAATTGCCGGCGTTCGAGTGCGTTGCGTACGGTTACCAGCAGCCGGTCGGGCGCGAACGGCTTGATCATGAAGTCATAGGCGCCCTCGCGCATCGCCTCGACCGCGAGCTTCACCGAGCCGTGCGAGGTCACCACGATGACCGCGGAGGGCAGCTTGCGCGCGCGGATCAGGCGCAGAACCTCCATGCCGCTGGCATCGGGCAACTCGATATCGAGCAGCACCACATCGGGGATGGTCGCGTCGAGACTGTCGAACGCCCGGGCGCAGGTGTCGGCGTCGAGCAACTCGACATCGAGCTTTTTCAGCACCTCGTGGTAGAGGCGCAGGATCGAAGGCGTGTCTTCGACCAGCAGCAGGCGCGCTTTTGTCGTCATGCCGTCTCCAATGACGTCACGACGATAGCCCCGCGTTGGTTTCCAATGACTGAACGCCAGGGCAGCGGACCCGCCGCGGCGCAGGGCCTTCAGCCGACTTAGCCGAAAAGTAACCTTATTCCGGGAGCCTCTCCCGCATGGCCCTGGATTCCGGTGTGGCGAAAGACGGAGCCGGCCTCCGTACCTCCGATCCGGGCGTGCCAAGACGGCGCGGCTGGCTGCCATGGGCAATGGCGCTGTTCGGCGCAGTCGTCGTGCTGCTGATCGCCGGCGGGGTCGCCGAGCAGCTGTCGAGCGAGCGCGCCGCGATCCTCGAAGAGGCGCGCAAACACACCTCCAACCTGGCGCGCGCATTTGAAGAGCACATTCGCCGCACCTTGCGCGAGGTCGATCAAGCGCTGCTCGTCTTGAAGCGCGGCTATCAAAGCGACCCCAAAGGGTTTCGTCTGTGGGAGTGGCCCGGACGCGATTTGCTGCTGCAGGATTTGTCGGTCCAGATCGCGATGGCCGACGCGAATGGTACCCTTGTCGGCACCACCGACGGGCCGGCGGCGGTCGCCGTGTCGTTGCGCAACGAGGATTACTTTCTGCGCCACCAGACGGATGCCGACGGCGGCTTGTTTATCGGCAAGCCGGTCCAGGGCGCCGCCGGGCATTGGACCATCCCCCTGTCGCGCCGGCTCAGCGCCCCTGACGGCAGCTTCGCGGGCGTGCTGATCGCCTCGCTCGATCCGTATTTCCTGGCGCGGTTTTACGAGACGGTCGATGTCGGCCCCGGCGGCACGGTGATGCTGGTCGGGCGCGACGGCATCGTGCGTGCGCGGGTATCGTTCGGCGAGCCGCCTGGCGGCGGTATCAAGCCCAAACTCGCCATCGGCGAAACCGTCATGCTGCAGCTCGATCCGCAGACCGAAAGCCGCAGCCTCTACGTCGAGAGCGGGCTCGACAATGTCCGCCGCGTGGTGAGCTACAGCGTCCTCAACGATTATCCGCTTATCGTTGGGGTGGGGCTCTCCGACAGCGACCTGTTCGCCGCCTACGACGCAAGCCGCTGGCGCCTGGTCGGCGCGGCAGTCGTGGTCTCGTTGCTGGTCGCGGCCTTCAGCGGCCTGCTCGCGCGTCAGATGGCGCGCCGGCAACGCTCGGAGTACGCCCTGGCCGCCAGCGGCGCGGCGTTGCGCGCCAGCAAGGAGCAAGCCGAGCAAGCCAACCGGGCGAAGTCCGAGTTTCTCGCCGCGATGAGCCACGAGATCCGTACGCCGATGAACGGGGTCGTCGGGATGACCGGGCTGCTGCTCGATACGCCGCTGTCGCCCGACCAGCGGCGCTGCGCCGAGATCGTGCGCGACTCGGCGGACCACCTGCTGTCGGTGATCAACGATATCCTCGACCTGTCGCGCCTCGAAGCCGGCCGGTTGACCCTCGACGAGGGCGAGTTCGAGATCGAGCCGCTGGTGCAGAGCGTGTGCGACATGTTGGCGCCGCGCGCCCACGGCAAGGGCCTCGACATCGGCTTCTGTCTTGCCGCCGGCACCCCGGCCGCCGCCCACGGCGACACCGGGCGCATCCGGCAGGTGCTTTACAATCTGGTCGGCAACGCGGTGAAGTTTACCGAGCGCGGCGGGGTCGCGATTTCGGTCGCCTCTCTGCCGTCTCCCGACGAGTCACAGGCCGACGGCCGTTTCCGCTTGCGCTTCGACGTCGCCGACAGCGGCATCGGCATCGCCGAGCCGGTGCTGGCAACCTTGTTCGAGCAATTCACGCAAGGCGACCCGAGCGTCGCGCGCCGTTACGGCGGCACCGGCCTCGGCCTGTCGATCTCGCGGAAGCTGGTGGCGCTGATGGGCGGTACGATCGGTGTCGCCAGCAAGCCCGGGCAAGGGAGCCAGTTCTGGTTCACGGTGGCGCTCGCGCAGGCGCAACACGCCGCGGCGGCAGCACCGGCGCCGCACCTCGATGGCGCGCGCGTGCTGGTAGTAAGCGGTAGTGCGGTCGAGCGGGAGCTTGTCGCAAAGCAGCTTTCGGCTTGGGGTGCAGGCGTCGCGATCGCAGATACGGCGGAGGCGGCGCTGGTCGCAGCGAAACGAGCGGTCGCCGGTGATGCGGGATTCGTCGCCGCCTTGCTCGACCACCGTCCGCCGGAACAGGACGCGCTGGCACTCGCACGCTCGATTGGGATGGAGCCGGGATTGCGCCGGATGCGGCTGTTGCTCACAGCCACGTCCGGCGTGGGAGCGTTGCGTTTGGCGGCGACAGCGCTCGATTCGGTTGCCGTACTCGCCAAGCCGTTTCCGCCCGCGGCGCTCGCAGCGGCATTGACCGGCCCCTCCGAAGCGCTCGCCGCGGCGGCGGGCATCGTTGCACCCGTTGCCGATCCGGTGTCACAGCCCAAAGTCGCCCCAGGGCTGAGGGTGCTGGTCGCTGAGGACAACAAGGTCAACCAGGCAGTCGTCAAGCAGATGCTCGAAAAATTCGGCTGTCGCGTCGACGCGGTTGCCAACGGGCTGGAGGCGGTCGAGGCGGTGAAACGTGCGCCTTATGGGCTGGTGTTCATGGATGTGCAGATGCCGGAAATGGACGGGCTCGCGGCCGCCGCGGCGATCCGCGCCCTGCCGACGTCGGACCGCCGCAATGTGTGGATTGTCGCGCTGACCGCCAACGCCTTCCGCGAGGATCACCAACGCTGCGTCGAGGCCGGGATGAACGATTTTCTGGCCAAACCGGTGCGGCCCGCCGACTTGAAAGCCTGTCTCGAACGCTTGCCCGGATCGACCGCCATGCGCGCGGCGGAGTAGGCTTCACCTTTGGGCTCGGGCGGAAACCGGTCGCCGAGGATCTGCTCGGGCGTATAAAAGACTTTCCTAAAGAGACGGGAATTACATGCGGCTCAATTGATCGTAGTGCATAAGATCGTCCACCGCCTACTCGATGGCTTTCCGCCTCTCAAGGATCGCCGCAATTTTCGTGGGGGGCCGACAAGGTGGTTCTGCGCCCGGCGTGGCGCGCCGCCGCGGCCGGCGAGTATTGCTCAAGGGGCCATTATGTGTCGCGACTTGAAGCGGCGGCGCGGGCGACCCATCATCCCGCATATGGAAGAATTTGCCGTTCGTCCCGATCCTGACGATCCGCGCCTGACGCGCACCGTCGCCGGCATCGACCAGGAGGGGAAGCCGGTCGAGACCGCTGTTGTCATGGAGCGGCCGCTGACTTTGTTCCTCAACGGCCGCGAGATCGTCACGATGATGACGATCGGCGACCACCCGGACTATCTCGCGGTCGGTTATCTGTTGAACCAGAACATGCTGCTGCCGGGCGACCGTGTCACTGGCATCGACTATGACGATCCGGCCGATCCCGAGGTCGTCGTCGTCCGCACCGGCCGCGCGACCGATTTCGAGGACAAGCTCAAGAAAAAGACGCTGACCTCGGGCTGCGCGCAGGGCACCGTCTTTGGTGATCTTATGGAAAAGTTCGAGGAAGTCCGGCTCGACCCTGATGCGGTGCTGCGCACTTCCTGGCTCTATGCGCTCACGCGTAAAATCAACACCGCGCCGAGCCTCTACCTCGCCGCCGGGGCGATCCATGGCTGTGTGCTGTGCGAGGCGGACCGGCCGCTTCTCTACATGGAGGATGTCGGCCGACAC
>JAFAWI010000232.1 GCA_019241915.1 Alphaproteobacteria bacterium | reverse complement strand
CATACCGCAAAATGGTCGGGGGTGTGACCCGGCGTCGAGATCAGCCGGATATGATCGTTAAGTGCATGGTCGCTGGTGACCAGTTCGGCTTTGTTCGCCTCGATCACCGGCAGCACGCTCTCCTTGATCGGGTCGGCGGCAAAGCCCGCAGGCACGTTGGGGCCGGTCCAGAACTCGTATTCCTTCTTCGAGAACAGATACCGCGCCTTGGGGAAGGTCGGGACCCAGCGGCCGTTTTCGAGCCTGGTGTTCCAGCCGACATGGTCGCCGTGCAGGTGCGTGCACATGACAAAATCAATGTCTTCGGGGCTGAGGCCGGCCGCCTTGAGCGCGGCCATCCAGTTGCCGTCCTTCTTGGCGTTCCACGCCGGGCGCAGCGGAAAGGTCTTGTCGTTGCCGATGCAGGCGTCGACCAGGATGTTGTGGTGCGGCGTCTTGACGACATAGGACTGGAAGCACAGCACGACATTGCCGGTGGCCGGGTCGTAGCCGCCGGGGGCGAGCCAGGGGAGGTTTTCCTCCAGCGTCTCCTGCGACAGGGTCGGCAGGAATTCGAGCATCGGCGTGAAACCGTGCTCCTGCTCGACGATCCGGTGGATGGTCATGTCGTTGACGCTGTAGGTCGTGCGCATCGCCCTGTCTCCTCTGCCGCGGTGGCCCGGCCAAGGGATCGTAACGTCGGGTGCGGGGCAGGGCAAACCTCGCGCGGCCCGAACCCGGGTCGACGCGGCCGAATTGGCTTTGCCGCCGCGGGCAAATCCGCGAAGCTGCGGGCGCCCCCCGCAGAACGGGGCGCCGGTATGGCCGTCGGGCCCGCCGGCAGCGGAACGAACAGGTTGAGCGCTCACCCGCCCAGGAGGATCCGGCATGTCTGCCGACACAATGGCCGCCGGGATGCCGGCGAAGCAGCCCTCGCTGCGCCGCCTAATCGTCGCCGCGACGATCGGCAACGTCTTCGAATGGTTCGACTTTGTCGTCTACGGCTTTTTCGCCGTGACGCTGTCGGAAGTGTTTTTCCCGACCGGCAACCCGACCGTTTCGCTGCTCGTCACGTTCAGCGCCTTCGGTCTGGCGTATTTTGTGCGGCCGCTCGGGGCGATCGTGGTCGGCGGGTACACCGACCGCGCCGGCCGCAAGGCGGGGCTGATGCTGTCGATCGCGCTGATGACGATCGGCACGAGCTTGATGGCAGTCACCCCCGGTTATGCCACGATCGGCGTGGCGGCGCCGATCATCATCACGCTCGCGCGGCTGCTGCAGGGGTTTTCGGTCGGCGGCGAATTCGGCAGCGCGACCAGCTTTCTCGCCGAGCACGGCGCCGGCCGCCGCGGGTTCAGCGCCAGCTGGCAATTCGCCACGGGCGGCATCATCACGCTGCTCGCCTCGCTGTTCGGCGTCATCCTGACGTCGCTGTTGAGCCACGACCAGCTGGTCGCCTGGGGATGGCGGGTACCCTATATTTTCGGGATGCTGATCGGCCCGGCCGGGCTCTATGTCCGCGCCAGGATCGTCGAGACCGCCGATTTTGTCGAAGCGAAGAAACCCGAGACGATGCCGCTCAAGGATTTGCTGCGGCGGCATCCTGTGCCGGTGCTGCTTGCGCTCGGCATCTCGATCATTTCGAACAGCGCGTTCTACATCCTGGCGTACATCCCGACCTACGGCGTCAAAACGCTGCATCTGCCGGCGACGACCGGGTTTACCGCAACGCTGATCGGCGGTGCGCTGCTGGCGATCGGTTGCCCGTTTGCCGGCTATTGGTCCGACAAGGTGGCGAACCGGCCGTCGCTGATGGTGGTTGCATGCTGGCTGTACGTGCTGACGCCCTATCCGGCGTTCTATCTGATGGCGGCGTTCCCGTCGCTCGGATCCTGTATCGTCGCGGTCGCCTGGCTCAATTTGATCAAGGCGGTCTACAGCGGCGTTCTGCCGTCGCTGATGTCGGAGCTGTTTCCGGTCGAGACCCGCGCGATCGGCGTGTCGCTCGGCTACAGCCTGTCGGTGTCGGTGTTTGGCGGCCTGGCGCCGCTGGCGGCGACCTGGCTCATCGCCGTTACGCACGACCCGCTGTCGCCGAGCTACTACCTGATCTTTACCGCGCTGCTCAGCCTCGTTGCGCTGCTGGCGATCCAGTGGCGCAGCCGCCGCGTCGTCGCGGCGCCGACGATGGCGGCAGCCGGATAGCCGCGCGGGCAGGAGCGGGGCGGTTCGCCGGGCTCAGCCTTCCTGGTCGACACCGACGACGAGGTGGCATTCGACGACCTCGTCGCGCGGCACGCGGAAAGTTTCGTCGGGGTTGAGCTGGCGCAGCACGAGCGCGCCGTCGCTCCAGCCGACGAACTGCTTGATCAGCACGGCCTGGTTCTTCTTGTAGACGACGACATCGCGGCCGCGGGTGGCGGGCTTGAACGGGTTGACGTGGAGCAGCCACCCCGCGAGGTAGCGCGGCTCCATGCTGTCGCCGACCATGTAGATGGCATAGGCGTCGCGCACGCCGGCCAGGTTGGCTGGGCGCGGCGTATAGCCGATCGGGCCGTCCTCGAGATACATGGGCTGATCGTCGCCGCCGCGCGCGGCGCTGCGGATCGGCATCGTGTCGGTGTGCGGCGCGGCGAACGGGATGCGCGGCGGCCGGCCGCGGCGGCCAGGCTCGACAGCCGCGGCGGGCGGAGCGGCGTCGCCCGCATGACGAAGCACCTCTTCTTCGGCGACGCCGAGAAAGCGCGCCACGTGGACCGCCTCCAGCGCCTTCATCTGGCGCTCGCCCTTGAGCATGCGCGAGACGGCGGAGGCGGCGAGACCCAAATGCCGCGCCAGGTCGGCCTGTGTGCTGCCGGCCCGATCAAGCGCTTCCTGAAACCAGCTCGTGTCCATGGCTCAATTGCGATATTGACATTTATTGATGAGATGATATATGCCCTCAGCGCAATTGGCAAGCTGAAAGGGAGCGGCTCGTGGATGGGGGGAACTTGCCTATGCGGCAGCCGCCGGGTGTCGGCGGCGCCAGCGTGTCGACCTGCGCCTTTATCCTCGACGACCGCTCGCTTTGCGGTCAACCCTCGCGGGCCAAATCGGCGTACTGCGATCGCCACCACACGCTGTGCCACCTGACGCGCGGCAGCCGCGCCGAGCGGCTGCGGCTGAGGCAGGACGAAGCGCTGGCGGAGGCGGTCGGCGGCAAACGGGCACGCTCCACGCGAGCGCCGCCAGACGGATACATGCAGCGAATGGCGCAGGTCGAACGCGCTTGCGCGCGTAAAAATCGTTCACGTATTGTTCACGACGGAGAACGGGGATGAAGGGTCGGCTGCGGGCGGCTGCGGTGCGCGAGACCGTGATCTTGCCGGAGCGGCTGCGACAAGGACCGGTCGAGCTGGTGCCCGCCGTCATCGCCGACGCGGCGGGCCGGCCGGCCCGGCCTTACCGTGCGGTGGACACGCTGGCGCTGATGGAGCGGCGCGGCTCGATCACGGCCGGCATGCGGCAGGCGGGCGAGGATTTTCGCCGACGTTTCGCGCTGGCGCAGCTGGATCCGCTGCGCGCGCTCGATCTGGCGCGGCTGCGGCTGGGCGAGAAGCGGGCGCCGCGCGGCGACGCCGCGCCGGGGTTGCGCGTGGAGGCGGCGCGCCTGTCGGTGTGGCGGGCGGTCAAAGCGGTGGGCGGCATCGCATCGCCCGCCGGGTCGTGCCTGTGGCACGTCGTCGGCTGGGAGCGTTCGCTGAAGGAATGGGCGCTGGAACAGGGATGGGCCGGCCGCCGGGTCAGCCAGGAAGCGGCTTCGGGCATCCTGATCGCCGCTCTCGGCGCGCTCGAAATGCATTTTGGTAAGCGCCAATGAAGTGCAAAAATAGCAATTGCCATGTTGACAAATCCGGATCGATCTGATACAAGATCACCACACTGACG
>JAFAWI010000526.1 GCA_019241915.1 Alphaproteobacteria bacterium | reverse complement strand
TTATCCGATAACAGAGGGCAATAACCGGCCGCGGTCGATGCGGCGGCATGGACAATAACAGGTGGCGATCAGCGCGGTAACCGGCAGTAGCAAATGAATTTTTATGGCTTGCGCTCAAGGCCAAACTGGACATAGTATTCTTATTTTGTTCTTCTCAAGATCAGATCGGACGCCGAAAAGCCTCTCGCCTGCGTCAAATGCGAGCAGGTTTTCCAGGAAACCGCACGCCGCGTCGCACAGGGAGATTTGAATCGAAAATACTATTTTTAACATGCCTTGATCGAACGCTATTCTACTATAGATAGTTCCCGTCGCAGCAAGTCTCCTCGGAGAATCCCATGAGCGATAGCGATCAAATCACAGGCCTGATCAAGTTGGCGTCCGATCCGGGGCAATTGCAAAATGCTCAGCATATCGCCGCCCAACGACTATTGAATTTCGATGGCGAAGTTTACCCACAGGATGGCTGCGCCATCACTCTTTCGGTGTTGTTGCAGGATGCCGGGATTCCGGTCCCGGATACGTTTCAGGCGCTGGCTATGGGCAACGTGTTGAAAAACCGGGGCTGGACGACGGTTCAGCTAGGACAGCAGCAAGCCGGCGACGTGGGATCAACCTGCGGCCCCCAGCCGGATCATGGACGCGATCATATCTATCTCGTCCTGAAGCCGCTCAACTCCGACGAGATGGTGATCGCCGACAATCAAAGTCCGCAGCCGCATTTCAGGTTCGTGAGCGGTCAGGACAAAACGCCGACCAAATTCTTTCTCCGCGCTCCCGCGCCAGCGTCGTGAGAGGCATTCCCGCTCTCGTTGAACAGCATGAGGCGGATCTGGGTACGGCTGATCTCGCTGGCGCGGCGCCGGAACCGCTATTGCGCCGGCTGTTCCTCAAGCCGGTGCAAGCGATCGTTGAAGCGCGAATGCTGCGACACCATCGCCCGGACTTGCTGCAACATATCGACCAGCGTGTTTTCGTGCCGCAGCACGATCGCGGTCAGGACACGCATGTCCTCGCGCAGCCCGCGGATGTCCTCGCGCGTCGCCGCTTGATCCGCAAGCATGCGCTCCATTTGGGCGCCAAGAAATTCAAGCGATACATTATCGGCCATATCGTCAAATTGGTCTCACTCGCTTTGCCTGTCAATTACGCGCTCTCGTTGAACAGTTCGCGGCCGATCAGCATGCGGCGGATTTCGCTGGTGCCGGCGCCGATCTCATACAGTTTGGCATCACGCAGCAGCCGGCCGGTCGGATAGTCGTTGATGTAGCCGTTGCCGCCCAAAATCTGCACCGCGTCGAGGGCGATCTTGGTGGCGCTCTCGGCCGCGTAGAGGATCGCACCGGCCGCGTCCTTGCGGGTGGTCTCGCCACGGTCGCAGGCGCGCGCCACGGCATAGACATAGGCGCGGCACGCATTGGCCGACGTGTACATGTCGGCGACCTTGCCTTGGATCAGCTGGAATTCGCCGATCGGCTGGCCGAATTGCCTGCGGTCGTGGATGTAAGGGATCACAGCGTCGAGCGCGGCTTGCATGATGCCGAGCGGCCCCGCCGCCAGCACGACCCGTTCATAGTCGAGGCCGCTCATCAGCACGCGCACGCCTTCGTCGAGCGTGCCGAGAATGTTGTCCGCCGGTACCTCACAATCCTCGAACACCAGTTCGGAGGTCGGCGAGCCGCGCATGCCGAGCTTGTCGAGCTTTTGCGCGGGGCGGAAACCCTTCATGCCCTTTTCGATCAGGAATGCGGTGATGCCACGCGGGCCGGCGTCGGGCGAGGTCTTGGCATAAACCACCAGCGTGTCGGCGAAATGGCCGTTGGTGATCCAGAATTTGCTGCCGTTAAGGACATAGCGGTCGCCCTGTTTGTCCGCGCGCAGCCGCATCGACACGACATCGGAACCGGCGCCGGGCTCGCTCATCGCCAGCGCCCCGACATGCTCGCCCGACATCAGCTTGGGCAGGTATTTGCGCTTCTGCTCGTCGTTGCCGTTGCGGCGGATCTGGTTGACGCAGAGGTTGGAGTGCGCGCCATAGCTCAAGCCCACCGAGGCGGAGCCGCGGCTCACCTCCTCCATCGCGACGCAATGGGCGAGATAGCCCATGCCGCTGCCGCCCAGCTCCTCCTCGACCGTGATGCCGTGCAGGCCGAGCGCGCCCATCTGCGGCCACAGCTCGATCGGGAAACGATCGTCGCGGTCGATCTCGGCGGCGATCGGCGCGATCTTGTCGTCGCTGAAGTCTCGCACGGTGGCGCGGAGCAGGTCGATCTCGGGACCGAGATCGTGATCGAGCGTCGCAAACCGGGAGTTTTGCATCCCGGGTATATGGCATCGGCGCCAGCGTTCGGCGAGGGTGCGGCATTGACCCGGCGTTAACCTGAACCGGCCGATAGTGTGACGCCTGCGGTACCGCCCTCCGGTCTCATGCGCCGACTTCAGATCCCGCTCATCGTTCTTGCGCCCGCCATAGCGGCAATCGTTTACAGCTGGACCGTCGTCGTCACGACGATCGGCCATCCTGGAGCAATCGGCCTCAACCTCAACGCGCTCGGCACCGACTGGATGGTTTTCCACGGTGCGGTGCGACGGTTCTTTGCGGGCGATATCGCCGGGCTTTATGACGGTGACGCCTTTACAGCGTATTTGAATCGCACCTATGCCGATTGGTTATCGGCGCCGCTGCCGTTCCGCCCTTTCGTGTATCCGCCGAGTTATTTGTTGCCGATGCTGCCCTTCGGCGCGCTGCCGTTCGTGGCATCGTATGTTGGATTTCAGGTCGTGAGTGCAGCGCTGCTCGGTACCGCGTTGTGGTTCGGCTCACGTTCTATCCATCATCGGCTGGTCGTTATTGGCGGCGCGCTCCTTGGCCCCGCCGCGGCTCTCAACGTGGCACAGGGTCAAAACGCCTTTTTGAGCGCGGCATTGGTTGTCGCCGGCCTTCGGTTGCTGCCGCTGCGACCGGCGCTGGCCGGAGCTGTGCTCGGTCTATTGACGATCAAGCCGCAATTTTGGCTGCTCGTGCCGGTAGCGCTCGTCGCCGCGCGAGCATGGCGGGCGCTGGCTTGGTCGGCCGTTGCCGCTGTGATGCTCGCGCTGACCAGCGCGTTCGTATTGGGATTGGAACCGTGGCGCGAATGGTTGGACTTTGCCCTCCGCAACTATGCGGCGCCGGATGTCAAATGGGTCGAATATGCGCGTATTTGGGGGATCAGCATCTATGCTTGTCTTGCCTCGGCCGGACTGCCGCCGGGGATAGCCAATGCCGGCCAGATTGCTGCAAGTGCGATTGGTTGCGGGCTGATTTACGCGACGTTCCGCCGTGACCGACCGGTCGACCAAAAGATCGCGATTGTCCTCGCGGCAATGACTTTTGCGGCACCGCATGTCTCTCTGCACGATCTCGTTTTTCTCACGGTTGCGGCCTTGCTGTGGATTACCGCATCGGATGGTCGGGCGCGGTCCGTCGCGGAATGGGTAATGGCACTGGCAGTCGTGGCTGCGCCGCTATTCAACCCGCCGCTCGTATCGCCGGCCGGCCGCTTTACGCCGGTGCTTATTCTCGGGTTCATCGCGCTTGTTGCGGTCGACGGCAGGACGAGCGCCCATCCGTCTCGGCCGCTGCTGGCCGTATCGCAGCGCCGCGTGAGTGACAGGCCCGCGCCCGGCAGCTAATGCATCGGCGTCAGCGTCTCGGTTCCCGCGCCCGATTTGTCGGCGATCGTCCAGACGCCTTCGAGCGTGCCGTCCGGCTGCAGCTCGTAAACGACAAGGCCGACGGCGTTGCCCATCTTGTACGCCGCCGCGAACGATTTGTTCGCGAGCATGCAAAACCCCTCCGAGGTGCTCCCGGTGCTCCATCGGATGCGGCAGGTCGAATTGCTGCTGCGCGTGATTGTGGCGGTGCCGCTGTAGGGCGAGCCGTCAAAATTGGTGCCGTGGACTTCATACCTCCCGCCAATCGATTGCGCCTGGGCAGACGCCGCGGCGGCAATCCCGGCAAGCAGCGAAATCGCCAAAATCGATTTGCGCATCGCGGTTCCCAATCTGGCGATACTCATTCAGGGAGCAGGCACGGGCAAGGCGAGCGCGGCGCGGCTTCGGGTGCTAAAGCCCGCAATTTGGTGCGGTCGAGAAGACTCGAACTTCCACGGAGTTTCCTCCACAGCGACCTCAACGCTGCGCGTCTACCAGTTCCGCCACGACCGCTCGCAGCCATGCCCGCCTGGGGCAGGCGCGTGTAGCAAATCCGCGGTATCATCGCAACCGCGATGGACGTGGAAATGGGAAGCCGAGCGGACGCCGTCGAGTGGCGTGTCGCCGACGCGCTCGTGCCCTACGAGCGGGCGGTCGCCGAGATGGAAGCGCGCGTCGCCGCGATCTACGCCGGCGCCGCGCCCGAACTGGTCTGGCTGCTCGAACATCCGCCGCTCTACACCGCCGGCACCAGCGCGCAGGCCGGGGATTTGCTGCAGCCCGCCCGGCTGCCGGTGTTCAAGAGCGGGCGCGGCGGGCAATACACCTATCATGGCCCGGGCCAGCGCGTGGTCTATGTGATGCTCGACCTGACCCGGCCGCGTCTCGGACAACACCAGCGCGACGTCGGCTGTCATGTGTGGCGGCTCGAAGAGTGGATGATCCGCGTGCTGGCACGGTTCGGCATCGCCGGCGAGCGCCGCACCGGCCGCGCCGGCGTCTGGGTCGCGCGGGGCCGGAACGAGGCCACGGAGCCGGACGACAAAATTGGCGCCATCGGCGTGCGCGTGCGCCGTTGGGTCACCTATCACGGCCTCGCGCTCAACGTGGCCCCCGACCTGTCGCACTACGCCGGCATCGTGCCGTGCGGTATCGCCGGCCACGGCGTCACCTCGATGGCCGCCCTCGGCGTTGCGGCGACAATGGCCGACGTCGATGCCGCGTTGCGCGACACATTTGACGACGTGTTCGCATCGGCGTCGGCATCCGAAACCTCCCTCTCCCGCATTGCGGCAGAGGGAGGGGCCCGCGGCGAACCCGCGGGAGGCTGAGGGTCGTGCCGCGGTCGACCTCACGCGTCTCCGGGCGGCGCCCGGAGCCACCCTCTCCCGCGCCGCGGGAGAGGAATTTGTGGCACTCTTCGCCGAACCCCATATTCCCGCAACAATGACCACCTTGTTCGAAAACAAGGCGCCGCATCCGCTGGCCGACCGGCTGCGGCCGCGGCGGCTTGGCGACATCGTCGGCCAAGACCATCTGCTGGGGCCGGAGGGGCCGATCGGCCGCATGGTGGCGGCAAAGCGGCTGGCCTCGATGATCCTGTGGGGGCCGCCCGGCTGCGGCAAGACGACAATCGCGCGCCTCTTGGCGGAAGGCACAGACCTCGCCTTTGAGCCGCTCTCGGCGGTGTTCTCCGGCGTTGCCGATCTGCGCAAGGTGTTCGAGGGCGCGCGCAAGCGGCGCGAGATGGGACAGGGCACGCTGCTCTTTGTCGACGAGATCCACCGCTTCAACCGCGCCCAGCAGGACGCGTTCCTGCCCTATGTCGAGGACGGCACGGTCATCTTGGTCGGCGCCACCACCGAAAACCCATCGTTTGAGCTGAACGGGGCGCTGTTGTCGCGCGCCCAGGTCTTTGTGCTGCACCGGCTCGGCGACGACGAGCTGGAGACGCTGCTGGGCCGGGCCGAGGCAGCGCTCGGCAAGACGCTGCCGCTCACCGATGACGGCCGCGCGGCGCTGCGCGCAATGGCCGACGGCGACGGCCGCTTTCTGCTGAACCTCGTCGAGGAGATCGACCGGTTGCCCGCGGGCGATATGGTCGGTCCCGCCGAATTGGCCGAGATCGTGCAGCGTCGCGCGCCGCTCTACGACAAGGCGCAGGAAGGCCACTACAACCTCATCAGCGCGCTGCACAAATCGCTGCGCGGCTCGGACACCGACGCCGCGCTCTATTGGCTGGCGCGGATGCTGGCCGGCGGCGAAGACCCGATCTACGTGCTGCGTCGGCTGACCCGCGCCGCGGTCGAGGATATCGGCCTCGCCGATCCGCAGGCGCTGGTGCAGGCGCTTGCCGCCTGGGACACTTACGACCGGCTCGGTTCGCCCGAAGGCGAGCTGGCGGTGGCGCAGCTGGTGATCTACCTCGCCACCGCGCCAAAATCGAACGCGGCATATGCCGCGTTCGGCGCGGCGCGGCGCATGGCGCGCGAGACCGGCTCGCTGATGCCGCCCAAGCACATCCTCAACGCGCCGACCGGGCTGATGCGCGACCTCGGCTACGGCAAGGGCTACGTCTACGACCACGGCACTGAGGAAGCGTTCTCGGGCCAGAACTATTTCCCCGACGGCATCGCGCGCCGTGCGTTCTATCGGCCGACCGAACGCGGCTTCGAACGCGAGATCAAGAAGCGGCTCGACTACTGGGAGCGCCTGCGCCAGCGCGGCACGGAAGCAGCGAAATGATCGGCGACACGGTCACCGTCGCCGAAGCCGACGGCACGCTGCGGCTCGACCGCTGGTTCCGCCGGCATTACCCCGGCCTCGCGCACGGCCGGCTGGAAAGACTGCTGCGGACCGGCGCCGTGCGAGTCGAGGGCAGGAAGGCAAGGGCGGGCGACCGCGTCTCGCCGGGGATGACGATCCGCGTCCCGCTGCTTGACGCGGCGACAACCGTCCTCGCGTCATCGCTGAGCCTTCGGGCCACACCGCGCGACGAGGCGCTGCTGCGCGACTTGGTGATCCACCGCGACGACCGGTCGATCGTCATCAACAAGCCGCCAGGGCTCGCGGTGCAAGGCGGCAGCAGCACGACGCGCCACATTGACGGTATGCTCGACGGGCTGCGCTTCGGCCATGCCGAGCGGCCGCGTCTGGTGCACCGGCTCGACAAGGACACCAGCGGCGTGCTCCTGCTGGCCCGCGGCGCCGCGGCGGCGGCGTTTTTCACCCGCGCCTTTCGCGACAGGCGTAGCCGGAAAATCTACTGGGCGATCGTCGCCGGCCGACCGAAACTGCCTCGAGGCCGGATCGATCTGGCGCTCGCCAAGCGCGGCGGCGCCGGGCGCGAACGCGTCCATGCCGACGATGACGGCAAAGACGCGGTCAGCTACTACACCGTCATCGACACCGCAGGCGACAAGGCGTGTTGGCTGGCGCTGCTGCCGGTTACCGGACGCACGCACCAACTGCGCGCCCATTGTGCCGCGATCGGCACGCCTATTCTCGGCGATGGCAAATACGGCGGCGCCGCTGC
>JAFAWI010000119.1 GCA_019241915.1 Alphaproteobacteria bacterium | reverse complement strand
TGCGGCAGTGCTTGCCGCGGAAGCCGGTCGGGACAAAGACCCGATCGCCGAGAAATACCAGGGTGGGACGTTCTGCGCCGAGGACTACGACGCGCCGACCGAACGGGCGTCATAAACGACTTCGGCCGTCTCCGAGCCAACGATCGGCTCTTGGGGCTGGAAGGGTGCGGGCTGATCGCGCCCAAGCTGCAGCGGCTCGCCACGTGAACGACCGCCTCAGCGGCCCCAGCGGGCCCGCCATCGCGGGATCACGTCGGGGTTACAGACGTGACGCGGAACCTGTCCGGCCAGCAGCCGGCGCGCGTTCTCGACCGCCGTCTCGGGCAGGCCGGCTTGGGCCTCCTGGGTGTGGCCCAGCATATGCGGCGTCAGGATCGCATTTGGCAGACCGCGCAGCGGACTGTCCGCCGGCAGCGGTTCGGTCGTGAAGGTGTCCAGGGCCAATCGCAGGTCCGGCCGCCGCGCCGCCAGCTCACAAAGCGCTGTTTCGTCGATGATGCCACCGCGCGCGGTATTGATCAGCGTCGCTCCCATTTTCAGCAGACGGAGCCGACCGGCGGTCAGCAGACCCCTGGTTCCGTTGTTCAGGGCAGCCAGCACGCAGACGACATCGCTCGTCTGCAACAACTCGTCGAGCCCGATAAAGCGCACGGTGCCGAAGCCGATTGGCGGCTGCCGGGTGTAGGCCTGGAGCGACACATCCCAGCCGACAAGACGCGCGGCAACCGCGCGCGCAATCCGGCCAAACCCGATGATGCCGACGGTTTTGCCGCCCAGCATTCGGGCATTGATCTG
Organism: Alphaproteobacteria bacterium; assembly: GCA_019241915.1. Taxonomy (GTDB): domain Bacteria; phylum Pseudomonadota; class Alphaproteobacteria; order ATCC43930; family CGMCC-115725; genus DATARH01. The sequence continues at coordinate 3,177 of JAFAWI010000119.1, read as the reverse complement.
CCTGGGCCGGGGACGGTTCTCGCGAAGCACTGTTTCGGCGCCGTGCAGGTCGTAAAGCACGGCCAACATCAACAGGATGGTGGCTTCAGCCATACTCTCGACGTTTTCGCGGGTCTGACCGTTGGCGACGAGAACACCCAGTTCCGTTGCCGCCGCGAGGTCGAAGCCCTCGACCCCGGTCGTCGGCGACACAATTCCGCGCAGACGGGGTCCCGAGGCGATCAGCGCGCGGGTACAGTCAAAGCTCGACGCGGCAAGCAGCACGTCCGCGTCGCTCAGCGTGCCGCCGGCGGCACCAAAAGCATCGGAATCCTCATGAAATACGATGTCGTGGCCCGATGCGCGAAGTCGCTCGACGATGGATACAAACAGGTACAGAGAGCGCCGTCGGCCGACCGCAACGATCCGCGGCGGGATCACGCGGCTTATCGCGTCAGCCGCCGCATCGCCTGGTCGATGCCGGCGAGGGTCAGCGGGAACATGCGATCGTCGACCAGCTGGCGGATCATGCCGATCGACATCGTGCCGCCCCAATATTTCTGCGGCACCGGGTTGAGCCAGACCGCCTGCGGGTAGTGGTCGAGCAACCGCTGCACCCATACGGCCCCGGACTCATCGTTCCAACGCTCGACGCTGCCGCCGGGCCGGTCGATCTCGTAGGGGCTCATGCTGGCGTCGCCGACCATCACGACCTTGTAGTTGGGGTCATAGGTGCGCAGGATTTCCATCGTCGGGATCTGCTCGACGTGACGCCGGCGCGAATCCTTCCACACGCTCTCGTAAAGGCAGTTGTGGAAATAGAAGTGCACGAGGTTCTTGAACTCGCCGCGCGCCGCCGAAAAGAGCTCCTCACAGACGCGGACATGGTCTTCCATCGACCCGCCGACATCGAGAAACAGCAGCAGCTTCACCGCGTTGTGCCGCTCGGGGACCAGCTTGAGGTCGAGCCAGCCGGCGTTGTTGGCGGTCGATTTGATCGTGTCGGGAATATCGAGTTCCAGTTCGGCGCCCTCGCGCGCAAACTGGCGCAGCCGGCGGAGCGCGATCTTGATGTTGCGGGTGCCGAGTTCGATCGTATCGTCGAGGTTGCGGAACTCGCGCCGGTCCCAGACCTTGACCGCGCGGCGGTTCTTGCCCTCGTGCTGGCCGATGCGCACCCCTTCCGGGTTGTAGCCATGCGCGCCAAACGGTGAGGTGCCGGCGGTGCCGATCCATTTGCTGCCGCCCTGGTGCCGCCCTTTTTGTTCGGCGAGCCGCTGGCGCAGCGTCTCCATCAGTTTTTCCCAGCCGCCCAGCGCCTCGATCTGCGCCTTTTCCTCCTCGGTCAGATAGCGTTCGGCGAGCTTCCTCAGCCACTCCTCGGGGAGGTCCGTCATCGGGTCGGTCGGGGTCTCCAGCCCTTTGAAGCAGTGCCCGAAAACCCGGTCGAAGCGGTCGAGATAGCGCTCGTCCTTGACCAGCGTCGCGCGCGACAGGAAGTAGAAATCGTCGATGTCGAAGGCGGCGACGCCTTCCCGCATCGCCTCCATCAAAGTCAGGTACTCGCGCAGCGATGCCGGGACCTTCGCAGCGCGTAATTCAAGGAAGAACGAAGTGAACACGCCCTACGCCGAAGGCAGAGGCTTTAACGCTTGGGCCAATTGCACCGTATCGATGTCGCCATTCCAGTACGCGATGACAGCAGCTTCGTTGAGCCTGATCCACTCCGAAACGGCGCGCTCATCATCGGAGGACAGTTGGCCCTCGACGATGCGAGGCGCCGGGCGCACGGCGACAACAGCCGTATTATCGATATTCATCTGGTTGCCGTGGGTCTTGTTCACCTTGATGCGCACGTCGTGGCGGGCATTGCCGCGCGGGCTGACCCAGACCGTCATGGGCAGTCCTGTGGTACGCGGGTAGAGGTTCGCCATCTCGAACAGTTCGTCGTTTTCTGCGGCGGTTGTCTCAGGCGTCTTCAGATCGTCGGGCATGCTCACCCCCGCTCCCGCCGGTTGAGGAACGCCAGCCGCTCGAACAGGTGCACGTCCTGCTCGTTCTTGAGCAGCGCGCCATGCAGCGGCGGGATCAGCTTTTTCGGGTCGCGCTGGCGCAGCGTGTCGGCATCGACATCCTCGACCAGAAGCAGCTTGAGCCAGTCGAGCAGCTCCGAGGTTGAGGGCTTTTTTTTAAGCCCCGGCACCTCGCGCACATCGAAGAAGACGGTCAGCGCCTCCTGCACAAGATCGCGCTTCAGTCCGGGGAAGTGCACCTCGACGATCTTCTCCATCGTCTCGCGGTCGGGGAAGCGGATGTAGTGGAAGAAGCAGCGGCGCAAAAACGCGTCGGGCAGCTCCTTCTCGTTGTTGGAGGTGATCATGACGATGGGCCGCTGCCGCGCGACGACTGTCTTCCGGAGCTCGTAGACAAAGAATTCCATCCGGTCGAGTTCGAGCAGCAGGTCGTTGGGGAACTCGATGTCGGCCTTGTCGATCTCGTCGATCAGCAGTACCGGCGCCACGTCTGCTTCGAACGCATCCCACAGCTTGCCGGGCTTGATGTAGTTGGCGATGTCGTGCACGCGCTCGTCGCCGAGCTGGCCGTCGCGCAGCCGCGACACCGCATCGTACTCGTAAAGGCCCTGCTGCGCCTTGGTCGTCGACTTGATGTGCCAGGTGATCAGGTCGCGGCCGAGCCCCTTGGCGACCTCGTGCGCGAGGATGGTCTTGCCGGTACCCGGTTCGCCTTTGACCAGCAGCGGGCGTTCGAGTGCCACCGCAGCGTTGACAGCGACCTGCAGATCGGGCGTCGCGATATAGGATTCAGTGCCCTCGAAGCGCTGCATGAACCTTCAACCCATTGCCGTGCAGGCAAATGACATATCCTGCGCCGACGGGACTTGCCAGCGCGGCAACGGCAGCTCTGAGGCGGTCGAGGCGCGCGGTCGCGCCCGAGGTTCAGACGTGCTCGTGCGGCCGCGGCGCCACGGTGGCGGCGGGCGCCGCGGTGGCAGCCGCGGACGGCGGGGTGACCTGCGCCGGAGGTGCGGCCGCGGCTGTCTCGTCTTCGTCTTTCATGCCAGATTTGAAGGCTTTGATGCCCTTGGCCATATCACCCATAACCCGCGGTATCTTGCCGGCGCCGAACAACACGAGGACAATGGCCAGCACGACCAGCCAATGCATTATACTCATTGAA
>JAFAWI010000707.1 GCA_019241915.1 Alphaproteobacteria bacterium | reverse complement strand
CCGACAAAGACCTTGCGCTCGTGGTTGACCAGAACGATGCCGACGCCGGGGCGATAGGCGGTATCGCCGTCGTCGTTCACGGCGGCGATCGCCGGCGGCTCAGTTCTCGGCCCGGGCGCCGCCGAACAGCGCGATGCCGCGCAGCATGTCGACGGCGCGCGCCATCTGGTAATCGTCGCCCGTGCCAATGATCGACGGGTCGACCGTGGTCTGGTCTCCGCCGCTTTCGGCGTCACCCTTGTTGTCGTCGGTCTTCTTGACCGCGGCGCTGGTCTCGCCGGCGAGATGCTCGATCTTCGCCGCCTCGACGACGATGTCGGGGTCGATCCCCTTGGCCTGGATCGAGCGGCCCGATGGCGTGTAATAGCGCGCGGTCGTCAGCCGCATCGCGCCGTGGCCGGGCAGCGGGATGATGGTCTGGACCGAGCCCTTTCCGAAACTGCGCGTGCCGAGCAGGACTGCCCGGTGGTGGTCCTGCAGCGCCCCGGCGACGATCTCCGACGCCGAGGCCGAGCCGCCGTTGATCAGCACCACCATCGGCAGACCGCCGGTGATGTCGCCGGGATGCGCGTTATAGCGCTGCGCGTCGTCGGCGCGGCGGCCGCGGGTCGAGACGATTTCGCCCTTCTCCAGAAACGCATCGGACACAGCCACCGCCTGGTCGAGCAACCCGCCAGGGTTGTTGCGCAGGTCGAGCACGAGGCCGATCAGCTTGTTGCCGGCCTGCTGTTTGAGGTTCTTGACCGCGTTATTGAGACCGACATCGGTCTGCTCGTTAAAGCTGGTGACGCGGACATAGCCGATATTGTCGCCCTCCAGATGCGAGCGCACCGATTGGATTTTGATCTTGGCGCGCACCAGCTTGACGTCGAACGGGTCCTTGCCCGTACGGCGGATGGTCAGCGTCACTTCGCTGTTTTCGGGGCCTCGCATCTTCTCGACCGCTTCGGGCAAGGTCATACCCTGAACCGGCTTGCCATCGAGCTGGGTGATAAGGTCGCCCGGCTTCAGGCCGGCGCGGGCCGCCGGGGTGTCGTCGATCGGCGAGACCACCTTGATCAGCCCGTTCTCCATCGACACCTCGATGCCGAGCCCGCCGAACTCACCGCGGGTCTGCACCTTCATGTCGTTGAAGTTTTTGGCATTGAGATAATTCGAGTGCGGGTCGAGCGAGGTCAGCATGCCGTTGATCGCGCCTTCGATCAGGGTGTCGTCGGTGACCTCGTCGACATAGTTGCTGCGCACCTTCTCGAACACATCGCCGAAAAGATTCAGTTCCTTGTAGGTTTCCGCCGTGTTCGTCGTCGCGGCGACGCCGACATCCTGGCGGAGCGGCAACACAAAAAGCGCTGCGGCAAGCGCCGCGGTCAGCCCCAGTCTCTTCATTAACGCACCCTGGTTTCCTCGGTCTTTTCGCCGCCGCTGGCGATCCGCGGCTCGGGGTTGACCGGGTACCCCCCACGACGCAGTTCCATGTAAAGCGATGCGCTGCCGGCGTTGGCCGCGGCATCGGCAAGGCTACCGACCGGTTCTCCGGCAGCGACCCACTGACCAACCGTTACGTCGGCCCGGCCAAGCCCCGCCAGCACCGAATGATAATCGCCGCCGTGGCTGATGATCAAGATAAGCCCGTAGTCGCGAAACGCACCCGCGAACAGAACACGGCCATCGAACGGCGCGACGACGACCGCTCTTGGCAGCGCCGCCAGCGTCACCCCGAGCCGCGGCTTGCCGCTGGCATCGGCCTCGGCAGCGTGGTGTGTGACCTCGCCGCGCACCGGCCAGTTGAGCTGCGCCGTCGGCACGAGCGTCTTTGGCTTGGTGGGATCGGCGGGCGCCCCCTTTTCCGTCCGCAGCCGCGCCGGCCGCTCCTTGTCGCGCTGCTCGGCCGCGGCCGCGGCCTTCTTGATCAGCTCGTAGAGGTCGGCCGCGTCGCCGGGTTTGACCGGTTCCGGTTTGTCGGCATGCAGCAGCCTGGCTTCGAGCGCATTGCGTTGCGCGACAAGCTGCGCCAGCGCCGTGCGGCTCTTGTCGAGCGCGGCGCGCGCCTCCTCGACATGGGTTCGGCTGGTCTCGACTTGTTTGTGCACGGTGCCGAGGGCGGTCAGCTGCCCGGTCAGCTCGCGCGCTTGCGCCGCCAGCGCCGGCACCGCCGCAGCAATCAGGATGCCGCTGCGTACCCGGTCGACCGGCCCTTCAGGGGCGAAAGCCAGCGCCTCCGGGGGCGCGCGTGCGAGCCGTTCGAGCGCCCCCAGCAGCTGCTCCTGCTCGCGCCGGCTCCGCGCGAGTTCCCTGTCCTTGGTTTCGGCCCCCTCGCGCATCAGCGTCACCGCCAGATCGACGGCACCGACCGCGCGCTCGCGGTCCTGCACCGCGCGTGCCGCAGCGATGCACTGCTGGCGCAACGTATCGAGCTGCGCGATTTGCGGATCGGGTGCGGCGGTCTGTTTGGCTGCCCCCTTGCCGCTCTGTTTCGCCGATGCATCCTTGGCGGCGTTGTCCTTGTCCGGTTCCTTCCCCGGCGCCTTACCCGTATCCTTGGCGGTGTCTCTGGCGGCTTCCTTCGCGCCGGGGTCTTTTGCGGTCGCCGCAACGGCAGGCGGCACGACCCCCGGCAGCGCCATCACGGCGGCCGCAAGCCAGCAGAGGACGCCGCGCAGGGCCACGGCTCGGTGGCTACTCCGCCGCGCGCAGGCCGGCGCTGCCGCCGATCAGCGAACGCCCGGTCATGGCTTCAGGCTGCGGCAGGCCCAGCAGGTCGAGCAGCGTCGGGGCCACATCGGCGAGCCGCCCGTTGGCGACCTGGCGGACCGCCGCGGGGGCGTTGACCACGATGAAAGGCACCGGGTTCAACGTATGCGCAGTATGCGGCGCCCCGGTCTCGGGGTCGCGCATCATCTCGGCATTGCCGTGGTCGGCGGTGATGACGAGCGTGCCGCGGGCCGCCTCGACCGCCTGCGCCAGCCGCCCGAGACAGGTGTCGACCGCCTCGACCGCGTGCTCGGCCGCTTCGATCACGCCGGTATGACCGACCATGTCGGTATTGGCGTAGTTCAGCACGACGACGTCGAATTTCCTCGACTGGATCGCGCCGACGACCTTGTCGGTGACCTCGGGCGCCGACATCTGCGGCTGCTTGTCGTAGGTCGCGACCTTGGGCGAGGGCACCAGGATGCGCTCCTCGCCAGGAAAGACGGTCTCGCGGCCACCGTTGAAGAAGAATGTGACGTGCGCGTATTTCTCGGTCTCGGCGATGCGCAGCTGGGTCAGCCCGGCCCGCGAGACCACCTCGCCGAACGTGTCTTCGAGGTTCTCCGGCGGGAACAGCGTCGCCAGGAAGCGGTTGAGCTCCGCGGAATATTCGACCAGGCCGAGCGCGCCGGAGAAGTCCACCAGCTTGCTGCGGGCAAACCCGGCGAAGCCGGGATCGAGCAGGGCCGCGGCGATCTCGCGGATACGGTCGGCGCGGAAATTGGCGAGCAGCAGCCCGTCGCCGCTGTTCATTCCGGCATAGTCGCCGATCGCGGTGGGCAGCACGAATTCGTCGGTCTCGCCGCGCGCATAGGCGGCCTCGACTGCGGCGAGCGGATCGAGCGCCTTGGGTCCGACCGCGTCGGTCAAGGTCAGATGGGCCTTTTCGACCCGGTCCCACCGCTTGTCGCGATCCATTGCGTAGTAGCGCCCGCCGACGGTGGCGATAGCGATATCGCCCGCGCCCTCGGTGTCGGCCTTGAACTGCTTCAGATAGCCCAGCGCCGATTGTGGCGGCGTGTCACGGCCATCGAGCACCACATGCACGCGTACCGCCAGCCCGGCTTTGGCGAGAATGCGGCACAGCGCGGCGATCTGTCTCTGGTGCGAATGCACCCCACCGGGCGACAGCAGCCCCAGCACATGGGCGATGCCGCCGGTTTTGTTGTCCGCTTGGACCTTGACCTTGGCGATGAACTCGACGAGCGGGGCCATGTCGGCGATCTTGCCGGTGGCGATTGCGCCGTCGATCCGCGGCAGGTCCTGCATCACCACGCGGCCGGCCCCGAGATTGGTGTGGCCGACCTCGGAATTGCCCATCTGCCCGTCCGGCAGACCGACATAATGCTCGCTGGCGTCGAGATGCGAATGCGGCCACCGCGCCATCAGGCTGTTCCACACCGGAACCTTCGCCTGTGTGATGGCGTTGTCGGCTGCGTCTGCGCGCTCGCCCCAGCCATCGAGAATGCACAACACCACCGGGCGCGGACGCTGGGGCATGAGATGGAAATCCTTTGTGATGGCGGCGGATATACACGTGAAACGCCGTTCCCGGCGAGTCGCTTCAATCCCGGTGGTACGGGTGGCCGGCAAAGATCTGCTGCGCCCGGTAGAGCTGTTCGAGCAGCAGGCAGCGCACCAGCAGGTGCGGCCACGTCATCGGGCCGAGCGACAGCACCGTGGCGGCCCGCTCGACGACCGCCGGCGCCAACCCTTCGGCCCCGCCGATCGCGAACGCCGGGACGATGCCGCTGTCGCGCCAGCCGCCCAGCCGATCAGCCCATTCGCGGCTCGACCAGGCCGCGCCGCGCTCGTCGAGCGCGATCAGCCGCGCGTCTGCCGGCAGCGCGCCGAGGATCAGCTCGCCCTCGCGTGCCTTAAGCTGCGCCGACGGTAGCTTGCGTTTCTCTTCCAGTTCGATGAGCGCCGGCGGCGGGACCAGGCGCTTCAAATATTCCGCCTGCAGCTCGGCGAGCGGGCCGCGCCGCTGTCGTCCGATCGCGAGGATGACGCTGCGGATGGCGAAGCCGCCCCTAGCTGCGCGCGGCTTCGGGTTCGGGAAACGCCGAACCCCACATCTTTTCCAGGTTGTAGTGTGCGCGAATCTCCGGCCGGAACAGGTGGACGATGACGTCGCCGGCGTCGATCAGCACCCAGTCGCCCTGCGCCTTGCCCTCGACCGACGCCCGAAACCTCTTCGGCAGCATGTCGAGCAGATGATCAGTCAGCGCCGTCACCTGGCGCGCCGAGCGGCCGCTGGCGATCACCATATAGTCAGCGATCAGCGTCTTCCCGGCCAGGTCGATGGTGACGATGTCCTCAGCCTTGCCGTCTTCGAGGCGCTGAACGATCCGGCCAAGCAGGTCTTGCGCCGCAGGCACGGCCGGCGGCGCCTTGCGACGGCGGCGCGCCGGAAGCGCAGTGACGGAAGCTGCATCGGTTGCGGCGGATTTGCGGCGGCGGGCCGAGAGTTGTGTGACCGTGGTTTGCTCCTTTGGTTTGCCCGGCGGACGCGATCGCCGCTGGCGGATGTCGGTCGCCGAATGCGGGTCGAGCCTCGTATGAAAGAACGTCCAGGCAGGCGATTTCATCTCGGCGAGACCGCGGGCGGCCCAGCTCGCCACGCGCGCCCGCGCAAAGCGTCGCGGCGCCTTGCCGGCGAGCGCACGCAAGGCGGTCTGCGGCCGGTCGAACACCGCGAGCGGCACCCGCGCGACAAATTCCGGCCAATCCCGCCAGCGCGGCAGCTGCGCCAGATTATCGCCGCCCATCAGAAACACGAACCTCGTGTGGGGAAACCGGCGCTGCAGCGCGGCGACGGTATCGCAGGTAAACGCAGTGCCGAGCGAGGCTTCGAGCGCGCTGACTTTGATGCCGGGGCGCGCCGCGGCGAGGGCCTTTGCACTCGCCAACCGCGCGTTGAACGGCGCCATGCCGCGGACCGGCTTCAGCGGATTTTGCGGCGACACCAGCCACCACACCTCGTCGAGGTCGAGGCGTTTCAGCGCCATCAGGCTGATGTGCAGGTGCCCCTCGTGCGCCGGGTTGAACGAGCCGCCGAGCAGCCCGATCCGGCGATGCGGCCGTCCGTAAAGCTCGCTCAGGGGCGCACCTGACCGCTGCCGCGGACGAGGTACTTGTAGGTGGTCAACTCCGCCGCGCCGACCGGCCCGCGCGGCGGCAGGCGCTGGGTCGAGATGCCGATCTCGGCGCCCATGCCAAATTCGCCGCCATCAGCGAATTGGGTCGACGCGTTGACGAGCACGATCGCGCTGTCGACCTCGCGCAAAAATTTCTCCGCCGCGGCCTCGTCCTCGGTGACGATGGCGTCGGTGTGGTGCGAGCCGTAGCGCTCGATATGCGCGATCGCCGCGGCAACCCCGTCCACCAGCCGCACCGCGAGGATCGCATCGAGATATTCGGTGCGCCAGTCCTCCTCGCTTGCCGGCGCGATGCCGGGCGCCATTGTTCGCACCTCGGCGTCGCCGCGCAATTCGCAGCCGGCGGCGCGCAGATCGGCGAGGATCGGCGGCAGCATCGCCTTGGCCTTGCGGTCGACCAGCAGCGTTTCGGTCGCGCCGCAGATCGAGACCCGGCGCATCTTGGCGTTGAGCGCGATGGCGCGCGCCTTCTCGGGATCGGCAGCGCCGTCGATATAGGTGTGGCAGAGGCCTTCGAGATGCGCGATCACCGGGATTCGGCTCTCGCGCTGCACCCGCTCGATCAGCGAGGCGCCGCCGCGCGGCACGATGATGTCGATGACGCCGCTCATCCCGAGCATGTGGCCGACCGCATCTCGGTCGCGCGTCGGCACCAGCTGGATCGCCGCCTCGGGCAGGCGGGCCGCGTGCAGCCCGTCCTGCAGCGCGGCGACCAGCGCGCGCGACGAATGAAAGCTCTCGGACCCGCCGCGCAATATCGCGGCATTGCCCGATTTGAGCGCAATCGCGCCGGCGTCGGCGGTGACGTTGGGCCGGCTCTCATAGATGATCCCGACCACGCCGAGCGGCACCGCAACGCGCGAAATCTCGAGTCCGTTCGGCCTTGTCCACGCCGCCAGCACCCGCCCGACCGGATCCGGCAGCGCGGCGATGTCCTCCAGACCCGTGGCGACGCCTTCGAGCCGCTTCGGGTCGAGCGCCAGCCGGTCGATCATCGCGGCTTTGATGCCGTTTGCCTTGGCCGCGGCGACATCCTCGGCATTGGCGGCGAGAATCGCGTTCTGCCGGCTGCGCACGGCCGCCGCTGCGGCGGTCAGCGCGGTCACCTTGGTCTCGGCTGAGGCGAGCGCCAGCCGCGCCGCCGCATCGCGCGCGCTGCGGCCGAGCTCGGCCATTGTCGCGGCGAGCGCGGAGGCTGGTTTTTCGCGGAGCAGCGTATCGGGCATCACAGCGTCTCGGTCAGCACCAGGTCGTCACGGTGGATGATTTCGTCGCGGCCACGATAGCCGAGGATCGCGGCGATTTCACCGCTCTTATGTCCAGCGATCCGCTGGATGTCGCTGCTCGCATAAGCCGAAAGCCCGCGGCCGGCTTCGCCGCCGGCGGGGGTCTGGATGACCACGCAGTCGCCGCGCTCGAAGGCGCCGCTGACGGCGACCACACCCGCCGGGAGCAGGCTCTTGCCCTGGCGGAGCGCGTGAACGGCGCCGTCGTCGACGGTGAGAAGCCCCGCAGGGTTTA
>JAFAWI010000677.1 GCA_019241915.1 Alphaproteobacteria bacterium | reverse complement strand
CCGAGCGCCAGCGCGGCAACGCCGGAAAACATTGGGCACCCGCTCGCCAATAGCAGCACCGCCGTTACCACCGCGAGCGGTGCGGCGTCGAGCACCGCGGTCCATCCGCGGCCGCGGGCGCCGGCGACACGGCGAGGCGCGCGCCAGCCAACCGTGGCCAACCCCAGTCCGATCGCGAAATGCCAGAGCGCGCTCAAGCGGGTCGAATGCGAAAGCGGATCTGCCGCACAATCGCGTCGGCGAGCCGCGCCGGCAGCATGTCGCACAGCCGCAAACCCCAGGCGAGCGGCCACGGAAACGTCACCCGGCCGCGGCCGCGGTCGATGCCGCGTCTCACGCGGTGCGCCGCGCGTTCGGTGTCGATCATCAATGGGCGCGGCCCGTCCCAGCGGTCGGTCATGCGCGACGCAAAAAAGCCGGGGCACACGACCGTGACACCGACACCATGCGGCGCAGCGAGCGCACGCAACGCCTCGCCGTACACCCGCAGCCCGGCTTTGCTGGCGCAGTAGCCCGGCGAATAGGCCAGCCCGCGATAGGCGGCGACCGACGCGATCAGCGCAATCCGGCCGCCGCCGCGGGCCGCCATCGCCGGCATCAACGGCGCCACGGTATGAACCGCACCGAGCAGGTTGACCGCGATCTGGCGCAGCGTCGTCTCTGCCGCCTCGCACGGATCGCGGCGCCCGGGGCCGGCCGAAGTGCCGGCATTGGCAACGACCAGATCGACAGGATGCGCCCGGTCGAATGCGGCGATCCATTGGCCGAGCGCCGCGCCGTCGGCGACGTCGATCGCCGCGGCCTCGACTGTCGCGCCGGACCGGCGGCACTCAGCGGCAACTGCCGCGAGCCGCCCCTCGTCGCGTCCGATCAGCCCCAACGCCACGTCCGGCCCCGCATAAGAACGCGCCAGCGCCGCGCCGAGGCCGCTGGACCCTCCGGTGATCAGGATCGACGCGAATGCCATGGCTGTCTTGCCCAGGATCGCCAGTGAGCTTTCCGCTTGTCCAACAAAATCGCGCGACGGTTGTACCGGCACCGGCGCGCGGCGCAGCAGTTGCTTCGCCGGGCCGCGTCCGCCTAACTTGACGGTGGCAATGAGTATCAGCGGCCAATGAAGGTTCTGGTCACGGGAGGCGCCGGTTTTATCGGGTCGGCGGTGTGCCGGCTGTTTGTCGCAGAACTCGGCGCCGCGGTGCTCAACGTCGACAAGCTGACCTATGCCGCCAACCTCGCCTCGCTGCGCGCGATCGAGAACCACCCCGGCTACCGTTTTCACCGCGCCGATGTCTGCGATCGCGAGAGGGTGGCGACCCTGATGGCGGATTTTATGCCGGACGCCATGCTGCACCTTGCCGCCGAGTCGCATGTCGACCGGTCGATCGACGGCCCGGACGACTTCATCAGGACCAATATCGACGGCACCTTTGCGATGCTGACCGCAGCGCGCGATTATTGGGAAAAGCTGCCGCCCGCGCGCGCCAAGGCATTCCGCTTCCATCACGTCTCGACCGATGAGGTGTTCGGCGCGCTCGGCGCCCGCGGCAAGTTCACCGAGACCAGCCGCTACAAGCCGAACTCGCCCTACGCCGCGTCGAAAGCCGCCTCTGACCACTTGGTGCGTGCGTGGCACGAGACGTTCGGTCTGCCCGTGCTGGTCAGCAATTGTTCGAACAATTACGGGCCGTTCCATTTCCCGGAAAAGTTGATCCCGCTCACCATCCTCAAGGCGCTGCACGGCGAGGAGATCCCGGTCTACGGCAAGGGCGACAACGTCCGCGACTGGCTCTACGTCGACGACCACGCCCGCGCCCTGCATGCAATCCTCAGCAACGGCAGGCCCGGCGCCAGCTATAATGTCGGCTGCGACGGCGAGCGCACCAACCTCGTCGTCGTCCGCCAGATTTGCGCATTGCTCGACGAGATGCTGTCCAACTCGCCGCACCGGCCGCACGATAACCTGATCGCGTTCGTCGCCGACCGGCCCGCTCACGACCGCCGGTATGCGATCGACGGCCGGAAGCTGCGCCGCGAGCTCGGTTGGGAGCCGCGCGAGAATTTCGACAGCGGCCTGCGCAAGACGGTGCGCTGGTATCTCGACAATCGCTGGTGGTGGGAACCGATCTGGCACGGCCGCTACCAAGGGGCGCGGCTCGGCACGGCTCCCGCCGCGGCCGCTCGCTGAAACAGATGACTGGAGGGACGAGACGATGACCTTCGCCTACGAGAACCTGTTCGCCAAGGACGTGCCGGCGCCGGCGGTGCGGTTTGCCGGTTACCCGAAATACAACTTCATCGGCGGCCACAACGACCCGACCCTGATCCCGGTCGAAGGGCTGATCGAGGCGACGGCGGCTGCGCTGCGCAAGGAAGGCGCAAAGCTCGCGATGTACACGGCGGCGCAAGGCTCTCAGGGGCATCTCGGCCTCAGGGAGTTCGTCAAGACCAAGGCCAAGATCCGCGGCATCGACTGCTCGACCGACGACATCCTGATCACCGCCGGCTCGGGCCAAGGCATCGATCTGATCAACGCGGTGATGCTCGAACCCGGCGACACCGTGATCCTCGAGGAATTCTCGTATGGCGGCGCGATCAACAAGCTGAAACGCGAGGGGCAGAAGATCGTCGGCGCGCCGCTCGACGAGGACGGGCTCAAGATCGACGCGCTCGACAACATCCTCGCCGATCTCAAGGCCAAAGGCGTCACCCCGAAATACGTCTACACGATCCCCACCATCCAGAACCCGACCGGCAGCATCATGCCGCTAGAACGCCGTCGTCAGCTGCTGGAGGTCGCCAAGAAATACGGCACGCTGATCTTTGAGGACGAGTGCTATGCCGACCTGATCTGGGGCGGCACCAAGGCGCCGCCGGCGATCTACTCGCTCGACGGCGGCGCCCATGTCGTTCACATCGGCTCGTTCTCAAAGACCTTGGCGCCGGCGCTGCGGCTCGGCTACTGCATCGCCGATTGGGGGCTGATGAGCCGGATGATCGCGGCGCGCTCCGACAGCGGCAGCGGGGCGCTCGAACAGATGGTCGTCGCCGAATACTTTTCGCAGAATTTCGGCGATCACGTCGATGAGCTGTCCGAGACGTTGAAGGGCAAGCTCGACACGATGGTCGAGGCGATCGAGCGCGAGTTCGGCACCGCGGTCGAGCCGTGGACGCCAAAGGGCGGCATCTTCCTGTGGATGAAGCTGCCCGACGAGGTCGACATCATGAGGCTGGTGAAACCGGCCGCCGATGCCGGGATCGCGCTCAACCCCGGCCCCGAATGGGCGGTCGAGGGCGCCGACTCGAAGTCGCGTCTGCGGCTCTGCTTCGCACTGACCTCGCAGCAGGAAATCCGCGATGGCGTCGCCGCGCTTGCCAAGGTCTGCTACGAGCAGACCGGCATTCCGGCGCGAAGCGGCAACGTGCGCCGGTCGTGAGTCGTCGGCCCGTAGAGTTTTCCTCTCCCGCTTGCTTGCGGGAGGGATTGGGCGCTTGAGCCGCCGGGAGCGACCATGAGTATCGACAGCATTCTCGAACAGGCGGTCACCAAGGGTGACGTTCCGGGTATCGTTGCGGCGGCGACCACCGCGGGCGGGCCGATCTATCAGGGCGCATTCGGCCTGCGCTCGCTCGCCGATGACGCGCCGATGAGCCTCGACACGGTGTTCCGCATCGCCTCGATGACCAAGGCGATCACCTGCGTCGCGGCGATGCAGCTTGTCGAGCAGGGCAAACTTTCGCTCGACGTGCCGTTACCCGATATCGACGGGGCGCTGTCGCGGCCGCTTGTGCTCACAGGCTTCGACGCCGCCGGCAAACCGCAGCTTCGCCCCGCCAATGGGCCGATCACCTTAAAGCACCTGATGACCCACACGGCCGGGTTTTGCTACGAGCAGTGGAACCCCGACCTCGAACGCTGCGTCGCGGCGCTCGGCATGCCGCAGATGGCTAGCGGCAAGCGCGCGGCGCTGCGCATGCCGCTGATGTTCGATCCGGGCGAGCGGTGGGAATACGGCATCAACATCGATTGGGTCGGCCGGCTGGTCGAAGAGATCAGCGGGCAAACGCTTGACGCGTACCTCGAGGAGCACATCACCGGTGTGCTCGGCATGACGAATACCGGCTTCGCGGTGTCCCCCGAGCAGCGCGCGCGCCAAGCCACCGTGCACCAGCGCGAAGCTGACGGATCGCTGACTCCGCAGCCGTTCGAGACGCCAACCGAGCGCGAATTCCTCGCCGGCGGCGGCGGGCTCTACTCGACGGCAGGCGACTACCTGATCTTCCTCGAAGCGCTGCTGCACGGCGGCAGCCGGAACGGCGTGCGCGTCCTGAAACCCGAGACCGTCGCGCTGATGGGCGAAAACCATATCGGCGAGCTGCCGGCGGGCGTGCTGAAGACCAACAATCCACCGCTCACAAACGATGTCGATTTCTTTCCCGGTCAGCCGGTGCGCTGGGGCCTCGCCTATATGCTGACGCCAGAACCGGGACCCAATGGGCGCGGTGCCGGCAGCGTCACCTGGGCCGGGATTTTCAACACCTATTATTGGCTCGATCCCAAGCGCGGCGTTGCCGGGGTCGTCATGACCCAGATCCTGCCGTTCGCGGACCACAAGACCGTCGCCCTCTATGGCGCGTTCGAGCGCGGCGTCTACCAGCTGATCGGTGCGTGAGGCGGGTGTCGGGCCTGAGGGTGCTGCTTCGTTCGTTGCGTAGATCGGGTATTCCGATGCGGCCCGCGCGCATGACGCTGGCCCTGCTCGCGAGCCTCACCGCCTGCACGGCAGCCGCACCGCCGGGGCCGCCGTCGGACTTCATCGTCGTCAGCGACTTCACCGTGCCCGAGGGTGCGGTGCATCTCGACCCCAGCTTTGGCTTCTCGCTTTATCGCGGCGAGCCGGGGGTGCCAGAGCAAAGGCGCGCCGCCTCGATCGGCCGGGCAGTCGGATTCCTCGTCACCGATACACTCACCGAGCGCCTGCGCGCGCAAGGCTACGATGCGGTCAGCACGACCGAGCAGAACCCGGCTGCGGTCGCCGGCCACCGAGCGCTGGTCGTCAGCGGCACATTCCGCGCGGTCGACGAGGGCCAGCGCCGGCGCGTCGGCGACGAGCACAGCGCGGTGATCGCGCGCGTCGACATCAAGGCAGAACAGCCGAGCGGCGTCATTCAGCCGGTGCAGAGCTTTGTCGTCGATTCCCGCACCGCTCCTGCGGCGCCGGCGGCCGCCGGGACAACCCGGCGGGAAACCGGGGTCGATGCCGACGCCGCCAAAGTCGGCGCCGAAGTCGCCCGCGTTGTCGGCGAGATCGCCCGCCGCAACAACTGGCTCCCGGCGCGACGTTAGCAGAACCAGGTGCCAGCACGGCGCGAAGGCCAATAGGACAAACACGGAGGCAGTGAGACAGAGAGAGGCCGAGCGGTGGCAATCTCACTGCCTCACTGCCTCACTGCCTCTGTGTCTATTTCAACGCGGCTTCGCCGTGTCACCGGCGCTCTCGCGCCCTGCGAAGTGACTCTCTATGAGCCCGGCACGATGCCCTTGGGCAGCCCTTCGCAGTAGCGGGCGATTTCGCCTGGCGTGGTGATCCACAGCGCGTCGCTGTGCTCCATGATGTGGCGGATCGCGCGGCGCAGGGCACGCAGCCGGAAGGGCTGGCCGACGATAAACGGGTGCAAGGCCACCGAATAGACCAGCGGGTATTTGCGCGACTGTTCGAGCATTTCATCGAACTGGTCGATCAGCATTTCCTCGAACTGCCGCCCGGTATGGCGGCGGAAGACGATGCTCGGCGAGTCGTTGAGTTCGATCGGGTACGGCACCGAAAGGATCGGGCCCGCGCGCGTCGTCATCCAGATCGGCTGGTCGTCGAGCGCCCAATCCATGACATAGCGGTAGCCGGCTTCCTTGAGCAGGTCGAGCGTCACCCCGGTCTGCGCCAGATACGGGCCGAGCCAGCCGGTCGGCGGCCTGCCCGAAAGCCTGGTCACGACCTCGGTGCATTCGGCGATGAGGCGCGCCTCGTCCTCTTCCCACAGCACGTCCTGGCGCTCGGAATTGGTCCGGCCATGACCCACGTACTCGTCGCCGCGCGCGTTCATGCGCTCGACGATCGCCGGGCATTCCTCCAGCACCGCAGAATTGACATTATGCGCGCCGGGCAGGCCGAACTCGTCGAGCAGGTCGAAATAGTACCAAAGCCCGACCCGGTTGCCATAGTCGCGCCAGGCGTAGTTGCGCTGGTTCTGATCCGACGGCGCGCCGGTCGAATCGCTGCCGAGCCCGGCGCGAAACGCAAAGAACTCGATGTTGTTGCAGAAAAAGACCGCGAGCCGCTTGCCCTCGGGCCAGTCGTAGGTAGGCCGTTTGTGGATCGGCACATAGTCGTAGCGGCCGTGACGCGGAAGCTTCATGATGACGATCCTCGGCAATGCCCTCACCCCTGCGGGCCTTGGCCGGAGCCGCCTCTTCCGCAATTCGGGAGAGGGCGGCCAGCGCGTGGTGAGGGTCGGTGGTTGCGGGTTACCGTCCCTTGAACACCGGCCGGCGCTTTTCCATAAAGGCGGTGCGGCCTTCGGTGTAGTCCTCACTGGCGAAGCACTCGGCAACGACGCGCTTGCACAATTCCATGTCGCGCTTGTCGGAATCCTTCAGCGCCT
>JAFAWI010000468.1 GCA_019241915.1 Alphaproteobacteria bacterium | reverse complement strand
GCGGCAAAATCCTCAAGCGCGAGCTGGTCGAGTGGGCCAAATCCGGGCGCATTGCCCCGACCCCGGTCCGCTGGGCCGGTGCGTGAATTTTTTCGCCCGCGGGCTTGCAAGACCCGACCAAAGTTCTTATTTTGTTCCCGCTACTTTTTCGGACCGGGCGAATAAATCCCTTCGTCGCGCCATGCTCAACGCGAGGCCGCCGCGGGAACAGCACGCGATGGGACAATATCCTCCTGTTTCGCGCGCTGATAACAGGAGGATAACAGGAGGTGAGCCTCCTGATAAAAGCGAGCGACAACGGACCGACCGATAATGACGAGGCCCCCGATAATGACGACGCCCTTCTCGGAGGCAGGATAGCTTCGATGACCGTCCACCTCGCCCGTACCGATGAATTCGCGCTCCTCACCCTCGACCGGCCGGAGGTGCTCAACGCGCTCAATTTCGCGACTCTGCGCGAGCTCGACCGGAGGCTCGACGAGGTCGCCGCTGGCCAGGCGCGGGCTCTCTTCGTCACCGGCGCCGGTGACCGCGCGTTCTGCGCCGGCGCCGACATCAAGGAGCTGATGGGCCGCTCGATGATCGCGCACCGCCGCGGCATCGCCGAGGGGCAGCGTGTCATCTCCCGCTTCGCCAGCCTGCCGATGCCGTCAGTGGCGCTGATCAACGGCTACGCGTTCGGCGGCGGCCTCGAATTGGCGATGGCCTGTAATTTCCGCTTGGCGCTCAAGACCGCGCGACTTGGCCTGCCCGAGATCAAGCTCGGCGTCATCCCCGGCTACGGCGGCACGCAGCGGCTGCCGCGCCTCGTCGGCGAGACGCGTGCGCTCGACATCGTCATGACCGGCCGTACGGTCATGGCCGACGAAGCCGAGCGGATCGGCCTCGTCCACCGCCTCGTCGATGCCGACCTGCTCGACGCCGGCAAGGTCTTCGCCCGCGAGATGACCCGGTACGGGCTCCCCGCACTCGCCCTCGCGCGCGACGCCGTCGCCCGGGCGCTCGACCACCCGCTCGACGACGGCCTCAAACTCGAAGCCGACCTCAACACCCTCGCCTTCCAGACCGAAGACGCCACCGAAGGCCTGACCGCCTTTATCGAAAAGCGCAAACCGGCATTCCGGGACAAGTAGGGTGCACTTGCCTTGTCCGTTCTGTTTTCGTCAGCATGACCCCGCTCTTTGATCGGCTCGATGCGCTGCCGCCGCTGACGCCCGAGGAGCGACAGCTCCTCGACAGCGTGCGCGCCCTCAGGCGCGATGAGATCGCGCCGCGTGCCGCCGAATACGACCGCACGGCCGAGTTTCCCTGGGCCAATGTCGAGGCGATCAACGCGCTCGGCCTCAATGCCATGTTCGTGCCCGAGGCATACGGCGGCGCCGGCATGTCCTACTCTGCCTATCTCGCCTGCGTGCGCGAGATAAGCGCGGCCTGTGCCTCGACCGGTATCGTCTGGGCGACAAATTTCCATGCCGCGAAGCCGCTGATCGATTTTGGCAGCGAGGAGCAGAAGCAGCGCCTCTTGCCGCGCGTCGCCGAAGGCGCATTGCTCGCGCTGGCGATCACCGAGCCCGAAGCCGGTTCCGACGCCACCGGGATGCGGACGCGCTTCACGCCCGCCGGCAACGACGCGGTCACGATCGACGGCGGCAAGATCTTCATCACCAACGGCGATGTCGCCGACCTCATCCTGCTGTTCGGCAAGTGGAGCGAGCTCGGCGCAAATGGCGACAAGAACGGCCGCGACGCGATCACCGCGCTCTACCTGGAAAAGGGCACACCCGGCTTCTCGATCGTCCGCAAGGAGGCGAAGCTCGGCCACCGCGCCTCGTCGACCGCGGCGCTCGCCTTCGACAATTGCCGCGTATCGCGCGCCAACGTGCTGGGCGAGCCGGGTCAGGGTCTGCCGCTGCTGCTCGCCGCGCTCAACAAGTCGCGGCCGAGCGTCGCGGCGCATGCGCTCGGCATTGCCCGCGCCGCCTTTGGCGATGCGGTCGCCTATATCAACGAGCGCCGCCAGTCGGGCCGCCGCATCGTCGAGTTCCAGGGCATCCAGTTTCTGCTCGCCGACCTCGCCACCGACCTGGCGATGTGCGAAGCCTGGCTGTGGCATGTCGCGGCTCTGATCGAGCGCGGCGAAAGCGATATCGGCCCGGAAGCCTCGATGCTGAAGATGCGCGCCTCCGACCTGGCGATGCGCATCGCGACCGAGGCGGTGCAGCTTTTTGGCGGCTATGGCTATATCGCCGACAACCGGGTCGAGCGGCTGCTGCGCGACGCCAAGATCACGCAAATCTGGGAGGGCGCCAACCAGCTGCACCGCCAGCTGATCGGCCGCAGCTTTGTCGCGCGCAAGTAAAAAGGGCCTCTCCGAGGGGAGAGGCCCTTTCTTGCCGCGCGCCGGGCTATTCGGCCGGCATGTCGGCCAGCTGGATGTCCGACACCATGACCTGCCCGCGGGTTTCCGGCCCGAGCAGCAGCGCCACGACGAACACCAGCAGCGCGACGATCGTCGTCACCAGCATCGGGATCGCAAACCCGCCCGCGGTCGCCGCCCACATGCCGAGCACCGGGCCGCACAGCCCGCCCCAGATCGCACCCTGGTGGTAACAGAAACCGGCCGCCGTCGCGCGCACCTCGGTCGGGAAGCGCTCGTTCAGGTAGCTCGGGTTCTGCCCGTAGATGCTGCCGACAAAGAAGCCCTGGATCGTGAATGCGATCACCAGGATCGTGTAGTTGGTCGTAAAGAAGCCGAGATAGAACGGCGTGATCAGGATGCCGATCAGCGCCGGAATGATCATCGCCCAGCGGCGGCCGATCCGGTCGGCGATCGAACCCCACACGCAGCTCGAAATAAAGATCGCCAGGTTCGACAGCGCGTTGGGCAGCGCCACCGCACCCGGCCCAAAGCCCAAATCCTTCTGCAGGTGGGTCGCGAACAGGCCGAAGCAGGTGTAGTAGGTGACAAACCCGCTGCCCATCCACAGACACGCGGTCAGCGTGTTGGGCAGCACCTTGGGCCGGAAGATCTCGAACAGCGGCGTCTTGAATTCCTTCTGCGCCCGCTGCTTTTCGCGGTTCTCCTTCCACACCTCCGGCTCTTTGACGAACTTGCGGATGTAGACGACGACAAGCGCCGGGGCGATGCCGATCCACAGACAGCCGCGCCAGCCGATCTGCTCGTAGAACAGGCCATAGACCACGCTCGCCAGCAGGAAGCCGAGACCCCACGAGCCTTGCAGCATGCCGCTCATCAAGCCGCGCGAACGCGCCGGCCAGGATTCCATCGCCAGGGCGGCGCCGGCGGGCCACTCGGCCCCCATGCCGATGCCAAGCAGCGCGCGGAACAGGAACAGAAACCAGAAGCTGGGCGAAAAGCCGGCGATGAAATTGCAGATCGAGTACCACAGGATCGAGATCATCAGCGGCGTCTTGCGCCCGACCCGGTCGGCCAGCCAGCCGGACGCGGTCGCGCCGACCAGCCTGACCCACAACGTCACGGTAAACACCGCCAGCACATCGACCAGCGGAACATCGAAATACTTCGAGATCGGCACCATGATCAGCAGAAAGATCGTGAAGTCGAAGGCGTCGAGCAGCCAGCCCAGCCACGCCGCTATCCACGCCAACCACTGGTCTTTTGTCGGCTCCCGCCACCACGGTAAGGATTGACCGGCGGTGATCTCGCTCGCCATTTGTATGCCTCCGCTGTCCCCTCCGGGCCGCGTGCCGCGCCCCGGCGCAATAGGACGAGCTTAATAAATGATGTTATCGCACAGCAATACGTTATCCGACGACGAAGTCGGGACTGTGCCGGCAGCAAGAAGGCGCACCGCCGCCGGTTTATGCCTAAAGCCGAACGGCAATTACGCCGCCGGTGTGCGCCCTTGACGATATTGGTGCGACGACTAAGTTGTTGCGGTTACGGCTGCGCCGTCGCACAAGGCGCCGTCCGATCGCTCACAAGGGAGAGCAGCGAGATGTCGAAAACGATGCGCCTGTCCGCGATGGTTGTCTCGGCGATGGTCGGGGCCGCGGCGCTTTCCGGGACCGCGTTCGCGCAATCCGCGGTCAATGTCGGAACGCTGACCTGCAACGTCGCCAGCGGCTTTGGTTTTATCTTCGGCTCGTCGAAGGCGCTCAACTGCACCTATGCGGGCATGGGACACGTCGAACACTACACCGGCACGATCACCAAGTTCGGCGCCGATATCGGCTATACTTCGGGCGGCGTGTTGGTGTGGACCGTGGTGGCGCCGGTCGCGATGATGCGGCCGGGCTCGCTTGCCGGCGCCTATGCCGGCGGCACGGCCAGCGCCACGGTCGGCGTCGGGGTCGGCGCCAATGCCTTGGTCGGCGGCTCGAACAATACGATCGCGCTGCAGCCGTTGAGCATCGAGGGCAACACCGGGCTCAACGTCGCGGCCGGGATCGCCGCGATCAATCTCGTACCGGCGCCCTAAGTCTCTCCTTTGGGCCGCGGCGGCACGGCATCGATGTGCCGCCGCGCTTTCCGCGAACAGCGGAACATTCGCGAAGCCTTGGCGTTCGCTCGCCGTAAAAATTAAGACGGCGGGCCGAGCGCGGTGCTCGACGCGCGCCGATTGCTGACGGAGGAGCCCATGGTAATCGGCGTCGCCCATCTCCAGCCACTCGTCGCGTTGCTCGCCGGCGTCCTGATCCTGCTGGTGCCGCGCATCCTCAACTATATCATCGCGATCTATCTGATCGTCAGCGGCATCATCGGCCTCGGCATCATCCGGTAGCGGCCTATGGCCGGTTTCCGGCCATACGGTGCAGTTCGTCGTACACCAGCTGGTCGAAATCGAGCCCGTCGCGCCGCAACCGCTCGCGCGTCCGCGCCGAGTTCTCGCCGGGAATGCGGATTTCGGCGACGCCGGCGGCGCGCGGTACCGCCTTCACCCGCTCGATCAGCGCGCTGACCTCGCGCCGGCACTGTTCGAGCGGCACCAGCAGGTCGGGGCGAAAGGCGATGAACAGATAGCCGTCGGGCGCGCCCGTCATGCCGGCGCCGCCGAGAACCCCCAGCGCCTGAACGACGAGCCCGAGGCCGAACCCCTTGTATCCCGCGAACGGCAGCAGCGCCCCGGCTTGCGCCGCCGCGGGATCGGTCGTCGGCCGCCCGTCGCGGTCGATCGCCACCCCCTCGGGCAGCTTCTCGTTGCGGCGCACCCGCAACTGCAGCTCGGTGCCCATAAAGGCCGAGGTCCCCATGTCGAGGATCAGCGGCCCGTCCTCGGTCGGAATGGCAAACGCGATCGGGTTGGTGCCGAGCACCGGCTTGATCCCACCGAGCGGCGCCACCGCGCCGCCGCTGCTGGCGGTGTGGATCGCGACATACCCCGCGTGGGCGATCATCTCGACGAAATAGGCGTTGCGCCCGCTCATCCAGGTGTTGGTCATACCGACCACCGCGATGCCGTGCGCCTTGGCCTTGTCGATCGTCGCCTTGGCCGCCCGATACACGGCGATCATGCCGTTGTTGTTGCCGCCGTCGTAAAGGGCCGAGACCTCGGTCTCGCGGATCGGCCGGATCGGCTGGCGCGGCTGCGCGAAGCGGCGGTGCTCGGGCACGTTGAGCAGCTTGGCGAGCCCCGAATACTCGTAGCCGCACAGCGCGGCGTCGATGACATGGTCGGTGAGGATGCGGGCTTCCTCCGCATCGTAGCCGATCCCTCGCATCGCCCGCTCGCCGAGCGTGCGGGCTTCGTCGACGCTGAGATGAACGCGGCCAACGGGCATGCGGGGCTCCTCATGGCTTTTTGGGGACGTACAGTTCGACGGTCGCCTCGTCCGGAATGGCGTCGCTTTGGGCGATCGCGGCCTGGAACGGGATGTTAAACCGGCCGAAGGCGTCGGCGAGAAGTTTCGCCGCCTCGGGCGAAGCGGGATTGCGCACGTAGAGGCTGACCGGCATCGCCGCCCCCTCTTCGCCGGCCGTCGTTTCGGGGCCGTGGGCGTCCCAACCGGCGGCCCGCAGAATGTTGGAAAGCTGGTTGGCGTAAGCATAGGCCTCGACATCGCCCGGCGGACACGAGACGACGGCGCGATAGCTGCCGTGCTGGCGCAGGAATTCGGCGAGGTTGGCCGCATTGTCGGCATCGATCGAGCGCCACGTCTTCCGCGACTTGAAGGCGGCGATCTGCGCGTCGATTCCGGCCACCTTGACGCTGAGCGACGCCAGGGCGTCTTCGACATTATCGAACCGCGCGGCCGGGGCTTCGCCGGCGGGCGGCAGCGCGCGCGAGATGCCGTCCCACTGCGACCACAGCCCGCGCAGCGCCGCGACCTCGGCCGCGCGCTGCTCGGCGGCGGCCGCTGCGCTGGCGCCGGCCACCTGGTGCTGCGATTGCAGCAGCAGCGCGGCCGCCACGCCGGCACAGGCGACGACGAAGAGCCACACGGTCTTGACCCAAACCCGCTGCGGCAGCACCGCCGCTTCGACGGCGGCAAGCGCGACCAGCAGGACAACCGGCACCACCGGGCTCATCGCGGCCTCAACAAACGCGTCTGCAGCGCAGCCGGCCTTCAGGCGTCCGGCACACCGTTAAGCTCGGCCAGCCAGAGGGCAGCGTGCGAATCCGAGGGCGCGCGCCAGTCGCCGCGCGGCGACAACGAGCCGCCCGACGATATCTTCGGCCCGTTGGGCAACGCCGAGCGCTTGAACTGGCTCTGCTCGAAGAACCGCGTCAGAAAGACCCGCATCCAGCGCTTGATCTCGGCAAGATCGAAGGCGCGGCGAGCCGTCTCCGGCGTATTGGCCGGCCAGCCGCCGCGGCCGGCATCGTGCCAGGCATTCCAGGCGAGGTAGGCGATCTTGGACGGCGCAAAGCCGTACCGGGTGACATAGAACAACGTGAAGTCCTGTAATGCGTAAGGCCCGACAAAGCTCTCCGTCGCCTGGATCGCCCCGTCCGCTCCCGGCGGCACTAGCTCCGGAGAAATCTCGGTCGCGAGTATGTCTTCAAGGACCAACGCGGTCTCGTTGTCGACATCGCCGCTATGGGCGACAAATCGGATGAGATGCTGGATCAGCGTCTTCGCCACCGAACCGTTCGGATTGTAATGCGACATGTGGTCGCCGACGCCATAGGTGCACCAACCGAGCGCCAGTTCCGACAAGTCGCCGGTTCCCACGACCAGCGCCCCGTTATGATTGGCGAGGCGAAACAGGTAGTCGGTACGCAGCCCCGCCTGCACATTCTCGAAGGTCACGTCGTAGTGCTGCTCGCCGCGCGCCGCGGCATGGCCGATGTCGCCGAGCATCTGGTTCGCTGCCGGTCGGATGTCGATCTCGCCGCCGGTGACGGCGAGCGTCTTCATCAGCCGCCAGGCGTTGGCCCTGGTGCGCTCGCCGGTCGCAAAACCCGGCAGCGTGTAAGCGAGGACATTGGTCCGCGGCAGAGCGAGCCGGTCCATCGTGCGCGCGGCGACGATCAGCGCCTGTGTCGAGTCGAGCCCGCCCGAGACGCCGATCACCAGCTTTTTGAGCCCGGTCGACGACAGGCGCTGCGCCAGCCCCTGCACCTGGATGTTGTAGGCCTCGTAGCAATTGTCGCGCAGCATCGCCGGGTCGGAGGGCACGAAGGGAAAACGCTCGACCCGGCGGCGCAGCTCGATCTTGTTGTCTGGCGGTGCAAATTCGAACGTCACGCGGCGAAACGGCCCGGCGTGCCCGTCGATCAGCCGGGCATTGTCGCCAAAGGTATTTGTCCGCATCCGCTCCTGCCGGATGCGGCCGATATCGACATCGCCGAACGCAATCTCGGGTCCGGCGCTGAACCGCTCGGTCTCGGCCAGCGGCTCGCCCAGCTCGAACAGCCCGGCCTGGCCATCCCAGGCAAGATCGGTCGTCGATTCACCGGCCCCGGCGGCAGAATAGGCATAGGCCGCAATGCAGCGCGCCGATTGCGACGCGCACAGCAGGCGACGCATCTGCGCCTTCCCGATCGTGATATTGCTGGCCGACAGGTTGAGCAGGATTTCGGCGCCGCCCGCCGCCCCCGCCGCGCTCGGCGGCTGCGGCACCCACAAATCCTCGCAGATCTCGATGTGGAAGGTGAACGGCGCCCGGCCGCCCGCCTCGAACAGCAGGTCGATGCCGAACGGCGTCTCCTGGCCGTCCAGTGTCATCGTCGCGTCGCGTACCGCTTCCCCCGACGCGAAGTGGCGCCGCTCGTAGAACTCGCGGTAATTCGGCAGGTAGATTTTGGGCACCACCCCCAAGACGCGGCCGCGATGCAGCGCCACCGCGCAGTTGTAAAGGCGTCCGCGCCAGCGCAGCGGCGCGCCGACGACGATGATCGGCCGGCGGCTCTTGCCCAACGCGACGAGCCGGTCGATCTGCGCCAGGACCGTATCGAGCAGCGCATCCTGGAACAGCAGATCGTCGATCGCATAAGCCGACAGGCACAGCTCCGGAAACAGCAGCACGGCGATGTCGTCGCGCTCGCCGCGCTCGATCAGTTCGACGACCTGGTCGGCGTTCTTCACCGGATCGGCAACCGCGACCTGCGGCACACAGGCGCCGACACGGACCAAGCCGTGCGAATAGGGGGAAAAGAATGTGGGCGCCTGGCCGGGACGCTCCGCTGCGTGCGGTTTCGACTTCGCCACGTCCGTCACTTATGCTCAATCAGAGTATTTAACAAGGTGTCAGGCGGCAAACGGATCGCGCACCAGCACCGTATCCTCGCGCTCGGGACTGGTAGAGAGCAGTGCCACCGGCGCCTCGATCAGCTCCTCCAGCCGGCGGATGTATTTGACCGCGGTCGCCGGCAGATCGGCCCAGGAGCGCGCACCGCGCGTATTCTCCCGCCACCCGGGAAAGCTTTCGTAGACCGGCTCGATCTCGGCCTGGGCCGACGCTCCGGCCGGCAGGTGATCAAAGCGTTTGTTGCCGCGGCGGTAGCCGGTGCAGATCTTGATCTCGTCCAACCCGTCGAGCACGTCGAGCTTGGTCAGCGCGATGCCGTCGATGCCGCCGAACTTGATCGCCTGCCGCACCATCACCGCATCGAACCAGCCGCACCGCCGCCGCCGGCCGGTGACGACGCCGAACTCCTTGCCCCGGTCGCCCAATCTCTGGCCGATATCATCGGTCAGCTCGGTCGGAAACGGCCCGCTGCCGACG
>JAFAWI010000452.1 GCA_019241915.1 Alphaproteobacteria bacterium | reverse complement strand
GTCGGCAGCACCAGCAGCGCATAATGCGTGGCGGCGTGCGCGGCGTTGATCAGCGCGATCAAGCGGGTGTTCTGCGCCATGCGACGGACTCGTCCCACTGGTTTGGCGTGCGGGTCCAGTGTAGGCTGTCGCTTCCACGACGTACGGTCATTCTTTGTCGCAAATCGGACATCGCGACGACATCGCCCCGCTGATTGCGTTCGAGCAGGCGCCGCGGCCGCTGGTTGGATATGCGCGCGATTACCGCGCCGACCACGACACCGGCTGGCACGCGCATCCGCGCGCCCAATTGTTGCACGCGATGGCCGGGACGATGCGGATCGCCACTGCAACCGCGCTGTTTATCGTGCCGCCCGGTACCGGGTTGTGGATTCCGGCCCACACTGAGCACATCACGCGCATGCCGGCCGGGCTGGCGATGCGCGGCCTGTTCCTGCGCGCCGACGCCGCCCGCGCCGGCCCCGACGCGGTGACCGTCGTGGCGATCTCGCCGCTGCTGCGCGAGCTGATCCTCGCCGCCTGCGAGCAGCCGGTGATGTGGGACGAGCAGGGACCGGTGCGGCATGTCGTGGCGCTCGCGCTGCACGAGATCGGCCGCGCCGCGACCCGGCCGATCTCGCTGCCGGCCTGCCGCGACCCGCGGCTGCGGCGCGTGACCGAAGCGCTGCTGGCCGACCCGGCCGACCCGCG
This sequence comes from Alphaproteobacteria bacterium, assembly GCA_019241915.1. Lineage (GTDB taxonomy): Bacteria > Pseudomonadota > Alphaproteobacteria > ATCC43930 > CGMCC-115725 > DATARH01. The sequence goes on along the minus strand of JAFAWI010000452.1, from coordinate 2,182 downwards.
CGGGCTGGAAGCCTTCGCCGAGATCGCGGGCGCGTCGTCGCGCACCTTGGCGCGTCTGTTCCGCCGCGACACCGGGATGAGCTTTCAGGCCTGGCGGCGCCAATTGCGGCTGACCGAAGGCCTCGCCGCCCTCGCCCAGGGCCAGCCGCCGGCGCGCGTCGCCGCGGCGGTCGGCTACAGCAGCGGCCCCGCCTTTGGCGCCGCGTTCCGCGCCACGTTCGGCAAGACCCCGGGGCGCTCTCGGCAAGTACCCTGACCCGCGTCGCCGGCGGTTGCCGCGCCCCGGCCCTGCGCTTAGATTTCGGCAAATCCTGCGAGGAGACGCCGATGAGCGAAAAGATTGCGCTGCGCGAGGTCGGGATGCGCGACGGGCTGCAGTCGATCGCGACGGTAATGCCGACCGAGACCAAGATCGCTTGGCTCGACGCCGAATATGCGGCCGGCGTGCGCTATGTCGAGGTTTCGTCGTTTGTCCCGCCCAAGCTCCTGCCGCAGCTCGCCGACGCCGAAGCGGTGATCGCCCACGCGATGACCCTCAAGGGCCTGCACGTCTCGGCGCTGATCCCCAATTCGCGCGGCGCCGAGCGCGGCATCGCGTTGGGGGTGCCCGAGATGAACTATGTGCTGTCGGTCTCGAACGGCCACAATCTGTCGAACGTGCGCCGCCCGACCGCAGAATCGATCGAGGATTTCCGCCGCGTCGTCCAGCTGTGCCACAGCGGCGACAAGCCGGCGCGGATCAACTGCGGCCTCGCCACCTCGTTCGGCTGCACAATCGAGGGCGATGTCGACGAGGACCGCGTGCGCCGCATCGCCAGCGAGATCGCCGCGGCCGGCGCCGACGGCATCATCCTCGCCGACACGGTCGGCTACGGTCAGCCGGCGGCGATCGAGCGCGTGTTCCGCAAGGTCATCGCCGATGTCGCGCCGCTGCCGGTCGCGGCGCATTTCCATGACACACGCGGCCTCGGCCTTGCCAACGTGCTGGCCGCCTACAATGCCGGCTGCCGCGAGTTCGACGCCTCGCTCGGCGGGCTCGGCGGCTGCCCCTACGCACCGGGCGCCACCGGCAACATCGTCATGGAGGACACCGCATTCCTGTTCGAAGCGATGGGCTGCGAGACCGGCATCGATCTCGACCGGCTGGTCGAGGTGCGCGCCGTCGTCGCCCGGGCGCTGCCCGAAGTGGCGCTCCACGGCGCCATCGCCAAGGCCGGCCTGCCGCGCAACTTCCACCCGGTGGCGCAAGCGGCGGAATAGCCCGCCAGCGGCGCTATGTCTCGACGCGGCCTGGTGCTGGCGGTGGCCGCGCTGCCGGCGCTGGCGGGCGTCGGCCGCGCCGCGCTGTTCGGGCGCACGCTTACCGACGCGCAGCAGGTCATCGCCGATGCCCAGCTCAGCCACGGCGATCTCACGGTCGCCGGCGCCGCCGACCGTGAGGATACCACCTACGACCCCGGACAGCCGATCACGCTGAAGATCACGGTCAACAAGCCGGCGCATGTCGCCATCCTGCGGGTTCTGCCGAACGGCGACACCACGATCGTCTTCCCCAACAAGGCGCATCCGAAATCCGACGTCGCGGCCGACACGCCGCTGAGCGTGCCGGGTTCCGGCGAGGCGGTGACGATCGCGGCCGACAAGCCGGGCATCGTGCTGTTCGAGTTCATCGCCTCGGATGCGGGTACGTCGTGGCTTTTCACCCGCCCGCCCGACAAGGATTCCGACTTTGCCGATCTCGGCGTGACCAGCCGCGCAATCGCCAAGGATCTGGTGAATACGCTTCGGGTCGGCAAAGGGCCGCAAACTGCCGCGATGCACCTGACCGTGCGGATCAAAGGCGGCGGATTGTTCTGATGCGGGGAACCATTCGCCTGCCGCGTCGGTTTAGCGCATCGAGCATCTCCGCAACGCGGAGTGCAGCTACCGCGAAAGGGACCACGATGATCCGACACGCGTTTATCCTCGGCGCCGGCGCCGTTCTCGCCATCGGGATCGGGAGCACCGCAGCCCGCGCGCAGTATTTCGAGAACGAGATGGGTCGGCTGCACGCCGCCTGCGAATCCGGCGACCGCGGCGCTTGCGTCCGCTTCGGGTCGGCGATGCACGAGCACCGCGAGCACGAAGGCGAATGGCGTCGCAACCACGCCGATTGGTACTGGTGGGACCGCCGCTGAGCTGA
>JAFAWI010000354.1 GCA_019241915.1 Alphaproteobacteria bacterium | reverse complement strand
GCTGCTCGGCTACGGCGAGGCCGGACTGCAGCCCGTCCTCGTGGAACCCTGCGCCGAAATGGGCGCCGCAGAACCAGGTGTTGCACTGCCCTTGGAGCGACCACAGCCGCTCCTGCGCCGCCATCGCGCCGGCGTCATAACGCGGGTGGTGGTAGATATCGGCCCGGATCACATGGCTCGGGTCGGGTTCGCGCTCGGGGTTCAGCGTCACGAACAACGGCGTCTCGTCAGGGATGTCCTGCAGGCGGTTCATCCAATACGTAACCGACAGGTGCCTGGATGCACCGACCTGCCGCGAAATGTAATTCCAGCTGGCCCAGGCGGCGCGTCGCCTGGGCATCAGAGCGGGATCGCGATGCAAAACGGCCATATTCTCGTTGTAGCCAAAGGCGCCGAGCAGCGCCCGTTCCTCCTCGCTCGGGTCGGCGAGCAGGGCAAGCGCCTGGTCGGCATGCGTCGCGATGACCGCATGGTCGAACGTCGCGGCATGGCCCAAAGCATCGACGATCTCGACCCCGGCTGCGGCGCGGCGGATGCGGCTTGCGGCGCGCCCGGCGGCGATCCGCCCGGCGAACGAGCGCGTCAGCCGTGCGACGTATTCGCGGCTGCCGCCGTCGACGGTGCGCCATACCGGCCGATCCGCCAGCCGCAACAGCCCGTGATTGTCGCAGAAGCGGATGAAGGCGGCGGCCGGATAACGGCCGATCTCGGCCACCGGCGTCGACCAGATCGCCGCCGCCATCGGGTAGAGGTGGTCGTCGCGCAGCGCGGCACCGTAGCCGCCCGCGGCGAGATACTCGTCGAGCCCCGCCAGGCCGAGCGCGGCAACATCGCGCGGCGCGTTGCGGTAGAAGCGCCGCAGATCGTAGAGCATCGCCCAGAAGCGGGGCCGCACCAGATTGCGGGGCTGCGCGAACAGGCCGAACAAGTCGGTGCCGGCATATTCCAGGCGACCGTCATCGAGCGACACCGCGAACGACATGTCCGACGGTTTGGTCGGCACGTCGAGATGACGGAACAGCGCCGTCAGGTTGGGATAGGTCGTTTCGTTGTAGACGATAAATCCGGTATCCACCGGCACGCCGTCGGCATCGACGGTATTGCAGTGGCCGCCGATTCGCGTGTCCTTTTCGAACACCTGAACGTCATGCCGCTGCGCGAGCAGCCATGCCGCCGACAATCCGGCAATACCGGTGCCGATGACGGCGATGCGCAACGGCCTCTCCGAGCGAGGCATCAGCGCGGCCATTAGTCCCCAGCCCCTGACACGGCGCGACAATTTCCCCCGCGGCGGATGCAACCAAGCCCGTCGCTGCGCCATATTATGACGCATGAGTAGCGTTGTCCGCCAAGCGCGAAACCGTGGGACATGGAGTTTCGGGCTGCGAGCGGGCTGGCCGCGCCGCAGCAGCGCGGTCACGCTGGCGGTCGCCGGGCTGCTCCTGGCGACGGGGATCGGACTTATGGCGCTGTCGCCGGCGAGCGTACTGAACGTTATTGCGTTGTGGGGCCGCTACCAAGCGACGACCGATATTGCCTACGCGGCGGGACCGCGCCATACGCTCGACGTGTACCGGCCAACGGCGCCGGCCGCGCAGGCGCCGGTCGCCGTGTTTTTTTACGGCGGCAATTGGCAAGAAGGCGACAAGGCGATCTATCGCTTTGTCGGCGCGGCGCTGGCGGCCAAAGGGATCCTCACGGTCATTCCGGATTACCGGCTCTATCCGGAGGTGCGGTTTCCATCCTTCCTCGAAGACGGCGCCGACGCGGTGCGCTGGACCTACGACCACGCCGGCGAATTTGGCGGCGACCCGCACCGAATCGTGCTGATGGGTCATTCCGCCGGCGCGCATATCGCGGCCATGTTAGCCTACGACGCGCAATGGCTGGCTGCGGTACGGCTCAATCCCGACCGCGATGTACGCGGCCTTGTCGGTCTTGCCGGTCCCTACGATTTCCTGCCGCTGCACAGCGCGACGCTGAAGATCATCTTCGGTCCGGAGGCGCAGCTTGCGGTGACGCAGCCGATCAATTTCGTCGAACCCGGCGC
>JAFAWI010000020.1 GCA_019241915.1 Alphaproteobacteria bacterium | reverse complement strand
GGCGCGGCGGCGACTTCACCAAGGACGACATCGCCTTCGACCTCACCGCGCGCCATCGTGCGGCGCTCGAGGACATCCTGCACCGCACTCCAAAAACCGCGATCGCCGACATCCTGCCGGCCGATTGCCGGCATCCGGCGCTCGACGCCGATCTCGAACGCGTCTTTGACGACATCCAGGACGGGCGCGGCATCGTCATCGTCCGCGGCATCCCGGTCGAGGACTATTCGGTCGACGAGGTGCAGCGGCTGTTCTGGGCGCTCGGCGCGCATTTCGGCCGTGGCGTGTCGCAGAGCGCGCGCGGCGATGTGCTCGGCCTGGTGCGCGACGAGACCCCGCCGGGCGGCGAGGAAAGCGCCCGCGGCTACACCAGCCGCCGCGAATTGTCGCTGCACACCGATCTCGGGCAGATCGTCGGGCTGATGTGCGTGCGCCAGGCGCGCGCCGGCGGCTTCAGCCAATACGCCTCGGGCCTCGCGGTGCACCAGGAGATCGCTGCGGCGCGCCCCGACCTGCTGCCGGTGCTCTACCGCGGCTTCCCCTACCACCGGCGCGGCGAGGAGGCGCCCGGCCAGCCCTGCGTCACACCCTACGACATCCCGGTCTTTTCGGTGACCCGGGGCGAAATGAGCGTTTTTATGGTGCGCGAAATCTTCAACGCTGCGTTCCGCGAGCTGAAACGCACCTTCACGCCCGAAGAAATCGAGGCCATCGATCTCTTTCGCACCACCGCGCAGCGGCTGCAGTTCGAGACGCGGCTCGAAGCCGGCGAGGCGACATTCCTCAACAATTACACCGTGATGCACGCGCGCTCGGAATTCGACGATTGGGACGAGCCGGAGCGCAAGCGGCTGATGCTGCGGCTGTGGCTCGATGCCGAGCGCAAGCAGCGTCCGGTTGTGCCGACCATCCACATCTACGAGAACAAGGGCGGGCGCAGCGGCATCGACTGCCAGCCCGGCCGGCTGCCCGCCGTCGCCGCCTACCGCACGCCCGACGAGCTGGTGCGCCAGCCGCAAGCGGCTGAATAGCCGCGCCGGCGCGGGGATGGCCGAGCGCGACGCGGCAGCCCGCTACCGGGCGAACCTGCAAGGCGAGATCGACAGCGCCGGCCTCTATCGCGCGATGGCCGACGCCGAGCGCGACCCGCATGTCAGCGAAGTCTACCGGCGGCTGTCGGCGGTCGAGGAGGCGCACGCGCAATTCTGGCGCGGCCAGCTCGCCAAGATCGGCGCCAAGGCGGGGACGCTGCACCCGGATTGGCGAACCCGCGCGCTGGTCTGGCTGGCGCGCCGCTTTGGCCCGCAGTTCGTGCTGCCGACGCTCGGCACCCTGGAGCAGCGCGACGTCGGCAGCTACGACGCGCAGCCCGAAGCGGTTGCCGGCGGCTTGCCGGCGGCCGAACGCTCGCACAACCGTGTCGTCCAGGCGCTCGCCTCCTCGTTTCCGGGCGGCGCCGCCGGCGGTACGCTCGCCCGGGTCGAAGGCCGCCACCGCGCCGGCGGCAATGCGCTGCGCGCGGCGGTGCTCGGCGCCAATGACGGCCTCGTCTCCAACTTCAGCCTCGTCATGGGGGTCGCCGGCGCCGAGACCGCCGGCGCGACAATCCTGCTCACCGGCATCGCCGGCCTGATCGCCGGCGCCTGCTCGATGGCGATCGGCGAGTGGCTGTCGGTCACCAGCTCGCGCGAGCTGAGCCAGCGCCAGATCGACATCGAAGCCGACGAGCTGGCGCATGCGCCCGAGGAGGAAAAGGAAGAGCTGGTGCTGATCTACCAGGCCAAGGGGCTCGGCGAGGCGCAGGCCCGCGCGCTCGCCGATCGGTTGATGGCGAGCAAGGACACCGCGCTCGACACCCTGGCCCGTGAGGAGCTCGGGGTCGACCCCGAGGAGCTTGGCGGCTCGGCCTGGGCCGCCGCGGCCTCGTCATTCTCGCTGTTCGCGCTCGGCGCGATTTTTCCGGTCGCACCGTTCTTCTGGCTCGACGGGCTGCGCGCGGTCGCGGCGAGCGTCGTGCTCAGCGGGCTGGCATTGATGGCGGTGGGCGCCGGCACATCGCTGTTCACCGGCCGCTCGTTCGCGTTTTCCGCCGCGCGCCAGCTGTGCGGCGGGCTGGCTGCCGCGGCGATCACCTACGGGATCGGCCGCCTCGTCGGCGTCGCGGTGACCGGATGAACCCGGCCGCGCTTCAAACCAGCTGGCTGAGGATCGCGATAAGCCCGATCACAGCGACCAGCCAGGCCAGCGTGCGCACCCAGGGGATGCCTGCGAGATAGATCAGCCAGTGCGCAACCCGGCCCCAGAAAAACAGCTGGCACCCCAGCAAGACGGTGCCGTTGGTCCGTCCGGCCAAATGCGCCGCCAGCACCAGCACGATAAACAGCGGCAGGCTCTCGTAGGTGTTGCGGTAGGCGCGCTGCGCCCGGCCGGCCCAGCCGGTGAGCGGCGGCAGGCTGTCCCGGTTGCCCGCCAGCTCCGGCAGGCGGATTTGCGTCTGCGCGGCGACCGCCGCGACGATGACCTCGATAAAGGCCAGAACCACGGTCCACACCAGGATTTTGAGTTCCAGCGTCATGTGCGGCGGCTTCCCCGATTAGCGTTTCGGTTGATCCGAAGTCAGCGTCGCATCTTCCGCCGCGTCGCGCGCCACGGCAACGCGTATTGCGGCGCGTGCACCACCGCCGATGGAACCTGGGGTTGCCCGGCGCGTTGTCGAGTAGGAAGGGTCGAGGCCGCGACGGGGGCTTGATGACGGCGACGGAGCCGAGACAAGACACGCCGCCACTGCCCGATCCGGCGGACGTCGCCTTGTTCCTCGACGTCGACGGCACCTTGCTCGATATCGCGCCGCGGCCCGACGCGGTGGAGGTGCCGCCGAGCCTGCTGCGCGACCTCGCCGCGGCCGCAGAGGCGGCGGACGGCGCGGTGGCGCTGGTCAGCGGCCGGCCGGTCGCCGAGCTCGACCGCCTGTTTGCGCCGTTGCGCTTGGCGGCAAGCGGTGTGCACGGCGCCGAGCTGCGGCTGCGGCCGAACGACGACGTCGCCGCGCTGGCCGAAGGCCGGCTCGGCGACGAGGCTTGGGACGCGCTGACGCGGCTGCTTGCCGGTTTCCCCGGCAGCTACGCGGAAAACAAAGAGGTCAGCTTCGCCGTGCACTACGACGATCGCGGCACCGACGTCGCGGCATTGAAGGCCGCCCTGTCGCGGCTGATGGAGCGCATGGCCGCAGCCGGCACGGCAACCCATCTGATCGCCGGCCACGCGGTGTTCGAGCTGCAGCTGCGCGGCTTCGACAAGGGCCGCGCGATCCGCCGTTTTCTCGACCACCCGCCGTTCCGCGGCCGTCGTCCGGTGTTCATCGGTGACGATGAAATCGATCGTGCCGGTTTCGATACGGCGCTCGCCCTCGACGGGATCGCCTATTCGGTCGGGCGCCGCATGCCGGGGCTCAACGGCGGCTTTTCCAGCCCTGCCGCGGTGCGCGCCTGGCTGCACGAGTTCGGCCGATGACCGCGCCGGTGCTGCGCGCCCGCTCGCCCGCAAAGGCAAGAGTGCCGGCCGGCGGCAACGCGCTGGCGCGCAAGGTTGCGCCCGGGCCGCGGAAGCGTTCGGCCGGCCATGGCGCGGTGCGGCGCGGCCCGTCGATCGAAGAGCAGGCGCTCGACTTGGCGGTGATTGGCAACTGCCGCATCGCCGCGCTGGTCAACCCGACCGGGCGCATCGTCTGGTGGTGCTTTCCGCGCTTCGATTCGGACCCGGTATTCTCGCGCCTGCTCGCCGGCGACGAGGAAAAAGGGTTCTGCGACATCGTCCTCGCCGACATGGTGAAGTCGCAGTCGGCCTATGTCCGCAACACCGCGATCGTCGCCACCGAAATGGAGGATGCGCATGGCGGCCGGCTGCGCATCACCGATTTTGCGCCGCGTTTCCCGATGTTCGAGCGGATTTTCCGCCCGCCGCAGATCATCCGCCGCATCGAACCCCTCGCCGGTCTGCCGCGCATCCGGATCCGCGTGCGTCCGACCCACGCCTATGGCCGGCCGACACACGGCCATTCGATCGGGTCGAACCATATCCGCTTCCGCGGCGGCGACGAGGTGCTGCGCCTGTCGACCGATGCGCCGCTCTCGTATATCGTGCAGGAGACGGTGTTCCCGCTGATCCGCCCGCTCGCGCTGGCGCTTGGCCCCGACGAACCGTTCGAGGGCGCGATTGAGCAGACCGCGCGCGAATTCGAGGCGCACACGCGGCATTATTGGCAAGGCTGGGTGCGCTCGCTGTCGACCCCGTTCGAGTGGCAGAGCGCGGTGATCCGCGCGGCGATCACATTGCAGTTGTGCAGCTTCGAGGAGACCGGCGGCATCGTCGCCGCGCACACCACCTCGATCCCCGAGGCGCCCGGCAGCGGGCGCAACTGGGACTACCGCTATTGCTGGCTGCGTGACGCCTATTTTGTCGTCCAGGCGCTCAATCAACTGAGCACCACCCGCACGATGGAGGACTACCTCAGCTACGTCACCACGGTCGCCGCCGAGCTCAACGAGCCGCTGGGACCGGTGCATTCGATCGTGCCGGGGGACAGTCTCGAGGAACGGATCGCGGGGGACCTCGCGGGGTTTCTCGGTATGGGGCCGGTGCGCATCGGCAACGCCGCGGCCGCGCAGGAGCAGCACGATGTCTATGGCAGCGTCGTGCTGGCGGCGACGCAGATGTTCGTCGACGAGCGGCTGCCGCGGATGGGCAGCGAGGTGCTGTTCAAGCGGTTGGAGCCGATCGGCGAACTTGCCTTTGCGACCGCCCTCAAGCCCGATGCGGGCCCGTGGGAATACCGCGGGCGCAGCAGAATTCACACCTATTCGGCGGCGCTGTGCTGGGCGGCCTGCGACCGGCTCGGGCAGATTGCGCTGAAGCTCGGCCTGCGTACCCGGGCAGACCACTGGTGCGAGCGCGCCAACGGCTTGCGCAAGGAGATCGTCCGCCGCGCCTGGAACGACAAGGCAGGCGCGTTCGTCGGCGCGCTCAACAATCCCGAACTCGACGCCAGCGTCTTGCGCATCGCCGACCTTGGCCTCGTCTCGCCGCGCGACCCGCGCTTTGTCGCCACGGTCGATACCGTCGGCAAGCGCCTGCTGCGCAACGGCCGGATCATGCGCTACACCGCCGACGACGATTTCGGCGCGCCCGAAACCGCATTCCTCGCCTGCAACTTTTGGTACATCGAGGCGCTGGCGGCGATCGGCCGCCGCGACGAGGCGCGAGCGTTCTTCACCGAGCTGCTCGACCGGCGCAATTCGTTTGGCTTGCTTTCCGAAGACATCCATCCGCGGACCGGTGCGCTATGGGGCAACTTTCCACAGACCTACTCGATGGCTGGCATCATCAACGCCGCGATGCGTTTATCGGAAAAGTGGGAGGACATCTGGTGCCGCGTCTCGTCGTAGTTTCCAACCGTGTCGCGGTGCCCGACCCCGAGGGTCCACGCCAGGCCGGAGGCCTCGCGGTCGCGGTCAACGCCGCGCTGAAGCGCCGCGAGGGGCTCTGGTTCGGTTGGAGCGGCGCGACCTGTGCCGATGACATCGCCTACAAGCCAAAGGTGATCGAGCGGCGGCGGCGCAGCTTTGTCACCATCGACCTGTCGCACACCGACTACCAGGAATACTACAACGGCTTTGCCAACCGTGTGTTGTGGCCGATCCTGCACTACCGGGTCGATCTCGCCGAATTCACCGCGGTCGAATTGAGCGGCTACCTGCGGGTCAACTCACGCTTTGCCGACGCGCTTTCCGGCTTCATTCGCCCGGACGATTGGATCTGGGTGCACGATTACCACCTGCTGCCGCTCGCCAAGGAATTGCGCGCCCGCGGGCACGACAACCCGATCGGCTTTTTCCTGCATATCCCCTGTCCGCCTTCGGATATTCTGCTGGCGCTGCCCCAGCATGCCGACACGATGGGCGCGCTCGCCCATTACGACCTGGTCGGCACGCAGACCGAGCACGACGCCGAAAACCTGCGGCAATATTTCGAGCAGCAAGGCGCCTCTTTCGGGCGCAACCGCACCAGCTTCGACTTCGATGGGCGGCGGGTGCTCCTGCGCGCGTTTCCGGTCGCCATTGCGACAGGCGTTTATGCCCGCGCCGCGCGCAACGCGATCCGCTCCGATTTTGCCGCCGAGGTGCGCGAGAGCCTCAACGGCCGCAAGCTGATCCTCGGTGTCGACCGGCTGGACTATTCCAAGGGCATCCCGCAGCGCATCCAGGGCTTTGGGCAGTTTCTCGATTCCTACCCGCAATGGCGCCACCACGTTACCTATCTGCAGGTGACGCCGACGTCGCGCAGCGAAGTGCCGGAATATGCCGATATCAACCAGACCGTGAACGAGCTGGTCGGTCAAATCAACGGCCGCTACGGCGAACCGGCCTGGACACCGATCCGCTACGTCAACCGCGCCTATTCGCGCGCCTCGCTCGCCGCGCTCTACCGGATGGCCGCGGTTGGGCTGGTGACGCCGCTGCGCGATGGCATGAACCTCGTCGCCAAGGAGTATGTCGCCGCCCAGGACCCCGAGAACCCTGGCGTCCTGGTGCTGTCGCAGTTCGCCGGCGCGGCCGAGGAGCTCGACGGCGCGGTGGTCGTCAACCCGCTCGAAAGCGAGGCTATGGCGGCGGCGATCGACCAGGCGCTGCACATGCCGCTCCCCGAGCGCCAGGCGCGCTACCGCCGCATGTACCGGCATCTGGCCGCGAACGACATCGACCGCTGGGCCGAGCGCTTTCTGTCGGCGCTGGCCGAGAGCCGTCAGCAGCCGCGGCTGTTCGACAATCTGCGCCAGCTATTCGCGGCGCGCGCCAGCCTGTTTTTTTGAACCCGGTTGCGCCGCATCGGCCGGTGCCTACAGCCCGAGCCGGTAGAAGCGCGACGCGGTGCCGGCGAACAGATCGGCCTTCTCGGCCGCCGACGCACCGCTGGCCAGCCGCTTGAACGCATTCCACAACACCGGATAGCTGCACGCGCCCTTATCGACCGGGAAATTGCTTTCGAACATGCAGCGGCTCGCGCCAAAGTCCTCGATGCAGGCTTCGACGTAGCGCCGCCAGGCATTCGCCAGCTCGCCCGAAGATGGCGGCAGAGGTTCGACATGAAAGTCGAACGCATTGACGATCATCGCCAAGCCACCGAGCTTCACGTACACATTTGGGCACGTCGACAATTCCTTGATCGCGGCGCGCCAGACAGGAAACACCTCGCTGCGCCGGTACGGCGGCACGCCGAGCGGACCGCCAAAATGGTTGAGCACGATCTTCGTTTCGGGGCACTCGCGCGCCACCGCGGTCAGCGTCTTGATCTGCGGGTGGTAGATCCACGCCTCGAACGTCAGGTTGTGCGCCGGCAGCCGCTTCATGCCGCGGCGGAACGCGGGCTCGTCCATCAGCCCGGCGGTCGGCACGTAGGACGAGCCGCTGACGATCGCCGGGTCGAACGCCGCGATCTGGCGGATGCCGCGAAACCGCCCGCCGCCTGCGGCGATCTGCGCTTCGAGCACCGCATCGAGGTTGTCGAGCCGCAGATCGGCAAAGCTGACGATGCCGGCGCAGATCTTGGTCTTGCCGCCGCGTCGGTCGGCCTCCTCGGCAATGCCGCGCACGAACTCGCTTTCGCCGACGCAGCGAAATTCCTCCGGGCCGGACGTGCGGTAGCCCGAGCCGCATTGGATAAAGACGGTGGCGACGATGTTGTGCCCGGAATAGCAGTCCGCGGTGAGCTCGTCGAGCAGATAGCGGCTGCCGGGATGGTCCCAGATGTGATGGTGCGGGTCGACGATCGGCAGCCCGGGTTCGAGGATATTCTCGGTCAGCTTGCCCAGCCACTCGGGACGCGGCAGCGGGCGCGGGTATTCCCTGGCTTCGATGGCGGCCATGGCGTCCTCCCAAAAGTGGCGCGCCGGTTTGACAGCGCGAGGTGCCGGCGGCACGGTTCCGCAAATCCGCCGCGAAATCAACCAGCCGCAGGAGTTCCCTGGCGATGACCGACCCGTATGCGCGCTACACCCGGCTTAAGTTCGACAAGCCGCATCCCAAGGTGCTGCGGATCACGATGGATAATGGCCGGATGAACACGGCCGATGAGGCGATGCACGCCGAGCTCGCCGATATCTGGCGCGATGTCGACCGCGACGAGAGCATCAACGTCGCGATCCTCGCTGGCGCCGGCAAGGTGTTCTCCGCCGGCGGCGACTTCAACATGATCAAGAACGCTACCGAGGACTTCAACGCACGTGCCCGACAATGGAAAGAGGCGCGCGAGATGGTCTATGGCGTCATCAACTGTAACAAGCCGGTGGTGAGCGCGATGCGCGGCGTCGCGGTCGGCGCCGGCCTCGTCTGCGGCATCCTCGCCGACGTGTCGATCGCCACCAAGGATTGCCGGATCATCGACGGCCACACCCGGCTTGGCGTTGCCGCCGGCGACCACGCGGCGATCGTCTGGCCGCTGCTCTGCGGCCTCGCCAAGGCGAAATACTATCTGCTGACTTGCGATCAGCTTCTGGGTGAGGAAGCCGAACGTATCGGCTTGATAACATTCGCGGTCGACGACGATCAGCTTGAGGCGAAATCGATCGAGGTCGCCACCAAGCTTGCCGAGGGCGCGCAGAGCGCGATCCGCTGGACCAAGAATTCGCTCAACAACTGGCTGCGCGCCATGGGCCCGACTTTCGACGCCTCGCTCGCGCTGGAGTTCTTCGGCTTCGGCGGCCCTGACGTCAAGGAAGGCCTCGCCTCGCATCTCGAAAAGCGCAAGCCCAATTTCCCGCCCGGTCCGCCGATCTGATATCCGCGCCCTCTACGGCCACTCGGCGCCGATGGCGGTTCCTGACCTCAAGGTCAGAACTTCCAGCGTAGCCCGGCCTGCACGGTCTGCTCGGTGGTGTTGCCGGTGTGCAGCGTGGCGTCATAGTTGGCGTAGAAATTGAGGTTGGGCGCCGCCGCGACCACCACGCCGAACCCGGTCGAAACCTGATCGCGCGATGGCGCGACGCCGGTCACCGGGAAGGCCGCGCCGCTCACGGTGGTGACGGTCAAGAACCGCGAGTTGAACACGTCGTGCAGGTAGCTGAAGCGCAGTTCGGGGGCGAATTCCACGCCGTTGTCGGTGACGAATTTTTGCGACAGGGCGGCGCCGACATAGGGCTGCAGGCTGTCGGTGCCGCGGCTGCCGGAGGACAGGTCGAAACCGCTGCCGCCGGTTTCGCCGAACGCCCCTTCGGACAGATGCACGTATTGGATGCCCAGTTTTGGGGTTAGCGAGGCGATGCCGCCACCCCAGCCGGCGATCTGCAGCGGCAGGCTCCACTGCGCGTCGGCGGTCGCCTCGTCGCCGGCGTGGCTCTCCGCCGCCGTACCGATCCCGGCGATCCCGCGGGTCGTATGAAACCAGTCATGTGCGTAGCCGGCGGTCGCGGTGAACAGGCTGCTGCCGACCACCGCGCCACCATAGAGCGCAAAGCGTGCACTCTGTTCGGTGCCGTTTGAGGTCGAGTGCTCGTCGATGTTGCTGTGCAGATACCCGCCCGCAGCGCCCAAATAGAAATTCTCGCCGACCGGCCGGTCCCATCCGGCGAGAAACCCGCCGGTCGATCCGGTGAAGCCCGGGGCGCTCGAGTTGCCGTTGACCGAGGCGAAGTTGCCGATGCCGCGGAACCACGCGCCCTCGGTCGCGAGCGCCTGCGGCAAGGCCGAGGCGAGGCTGCCGACGGCGCCGAGATTATCCGCCTGCGCCAGTTGAACACCGCCGGGCACAAGCCCGATCGGCGCCGCCGCCACTTGACCATCGGCAACGCCGGCATGCCGCGCCCCGATCCGGTCGAGGATGATGCCGTTCACCTGTTGCGCGTTCATCAGCGCGATCGTGGTCACCGCCGTATAGGTGGTGTCGTT
>JAFAWI010000252.1 GCA_019241915.1 Alphaproteobacteria bacterium | reverse complement strand
TCGACAAAGTGCACCCGATCGCTCAGCCTCGCCTCTTGTGCCAGCGTGCGCGCTGCCTCGATCGCCGGACGAGAGAAATCGAGGCCGACCACGCTCGCCGCTCCGCGCTGCGCCAGCTTCAGACTATCCGCCCCGAAATGGCATTGCAGATGGAGGACACGCTTACCGGCGAGCGGCGGCAGCTCTGCGTCCTCGATGGCATTGAGCCGGCCGCGCCCGGCGCGCAGCTCCGACAGATCGTAGCCGCGCGGCCCGAGATGCAAGGCCGTCCGTTCGTCCCAATGCGCGCGGTTGGCGCGCCGCCATTCCGCGTCCTTCATAGGCCGCGCTCGTGGTGCGCCGTGTTCGACGACCGTGTTGTCCTGGGCCGTAGGCGGGTCAGTTGTCGAGCCAAATGTCTTCCATCCGCCAGCCGTTATAGATGCTGTTCTCCATGACCGTGATGTTCTTGACATTGGGCTGCCAGCAGGTCGCTCCCTTGTTGAAATAGACCAGCGGCTTGGCGACGTCCTCGGTCAGGCGGCGCTCGATCTCCCAGACAAGCCGCTTGCGCTTCTGCTGGTCGCTCTCCATCGACTGCTGATCGATCAGGTCATCGACCTCCTTGCTGCAATAGCCGCTGTAGTTGCCGACACCGCCGCAGGCGTAGCTCTCGTAGAGCAGCGCGTCGGGGTCGTCGACATAGGTGCCGGTCAGGTTGGCGGCGACCATATAGTCCTTGCGCATCATGGTCGGGTACCATTGCGTCGTATCGATCGGCTGCAATTCACCGTCGATGTAGATTTCCCTGAGCTGGTCGATAAACAGCACCGCCGGGTCGCGGTAGGGCGGGATGTCGCGCGTAACCACCGCGACCTTGAGCCGCTTGTCGGGGCCGTAGCCGAGCTTCTTCATGATGTCGCGCGCCGCGTCGCGGTTTTTCGCCACATCCGCGTCATACCCCGGCAGCTTGTCGAGCATGTCCCTGGGCATGCCCCAGATGCCGCCCTTGCCGTCGCCCTCGGGCGGCTCCATTGCCGCCGCCGGCTGCCCGGTGCCCTGGGTCAGGATGTCGATAAACGATTTGCGGTCGATGGTCAGCGCCATCGCCCGGCGCAGATCGGCATTGTCGAAGGGCGGCTTCGACAGGTTGACGACCAGGTTGGTGCTGACGCTGCCGGCGGGCAGCACGCAGGTCGCTTGCGGGCGCTGCGACTGGATGTCGTGCATCAGCGGCACGGAGACGCTGCCGGCAAAGGTGAGGTCGTACTCGCCGGCGATAAAGGCGAGGACGACGGTCGAACGGTTGCGCACGACCTTGTACTCGATGCCGTCGAGATAAGGCAGCCCAGGCTTCCAGTAGTCCGGGTTGCGCACCAGCTTGATCGATTCGTTTGGCTTGAACTCGACGAATTTGAACGGGCCGGTGCCGATCGGGTGTTGCCGCATCTGCGCCGGGCTGACGTGGCACGGGTAGACCGGCGACATGCCCGAAGCGAGCAGCGCCAGAAAGGCCGGCTGCGGCCGCTTGAGCACGAAAACGGCTTCGTCATCGCCGTTGGTCTTGACCTCGACCAGGTTGTTGTACCAGGCCTTGCGCGGGTTGACCCGCAGCTTCTCGGCCGCGTTTCCCTGTAGCAGGTCCCAGGTGCATTTGACGTCCGCAGCGGTAAACGGCTTGCCGTCGTGCCACTTGACGTCCTTGCGCAGATGGAAGACGAGCTTGGTGCCGTCCTCGTCCCATGCCCAATCGGTCGCCAGTTCGGGGCGGATGGTATCGAGCGTGTTCTGCGGAATGTGCTGGTCGAACAGCACCAGATTGCTGAACACCGGCATCACCGCCCGCTCGGAGATAACGGTCGCCTCCTCGTGGATCGACATGCTCGCCGGACTGTCGATCTGGTACTCGCGCAGCACGCCGCCGTGCTTTTGCGCGGCCGCAGAGCCGCCGAGTGACACGATTGCCGCTGCCGCCGCCAGGATGCGCCACATCGTCGTCATCGATCCCTCCCGTCCGGGGCCTGCCGCGGGCTTGCTTCGCCCGTCTCGCCGCCGCCTGCGGCGAAACTAGATCAGAAAAGACAAGCTGCGTCATCCCGACGCAGCGCTGTCCGGCGCACTCCGCCCGGCTGCCGCGACAGATTGCCGGTGCGGCGGACGGCCGACGCGCTAGACTGACGACAGCGACCGCCTGAGGGATGGCGATGATCGACGACCCGATCGAGTTCGAGCTGTTCAAGAATGCGCTGTTCGGCGTCGCCGACGAGATGGCGCTGACCGTGTTCCGCACGACCTATTCGGGCGTGCTCAAGGACAACATGGATTATTCGACCGCGATGTTCGACGGCGCCGGGGTCCTGGTGGCGCAAGGGCTGACCCTGCCCGGCCATCTCGGCTCGATGCCGACCGCGATGGCCTCGGTGCTCGAAATTTTCGACAACGACATTCATCCCGGCGACGTGTTCGTCTTCAACGACCCGTTCAGGGGCGGCATGCATCTGCCCGACGTGTTCGTGTTCAAGCCAATCTTCCGGGACGAGGAGCGCATCGCCTGGGCCTGTGCAGTGTGCCATCACACCGATGTCGGCGGACGAGTGCCGGGGTCCAACGCCTCGGATTCGACCGAGATCTACCAGGAAGGGCTGCGCATCCCGCCGTTGAAGCTCTACGACCGCGGCCGGCGCAACGAGACGCTCTTTGCGCTGATCGAGACCAATGTGCGGGTACCGGTGAAGGTATTCGGCGATCTGCGCGCACAACTCGCCGCCTGCCACATCGCCGAGGCGGCGCTGATCGACATGGCGGCGAAATACGGCAACGCCAGGCTCCAGACATACATGACCGAGCTGGTCGATTATGCCGAGCGCATGACCCGCGCCGCGCTCGCCGCGCTGCCGGACGGCGTCTATGACTTTCTCGACCATATCGACGACGACGGCATCGATGTCGGCGTGCCGATCCCGCTCAAGGTGACGCTCACCAAGACCGGCGACCGCATCCACGCCGACTGGTCCGGCACCGCCCCGCAGGTCAAGGGCGCGATCAACAACACGCTCAGCTACACGAAATCGGCAACCTATTGCGGCATCCGTTCGGTGCTGCCGCAGAACATTCCGACCAACGAAGGCGTGTTCCGTCCGATCACCGTCGAGGCGCCCCGGGGCACGATCGCCAACATGGAGCTGCCCGGCGCCTGCGCCGCGCGCGGGCTCACCGGGTTTCGCATGGTCGACTGCATGTTTGGTGCGCTCGCCAAGATGTTGCCCGACCGCGTGTTCGCCGCCTCCGACGGCGGCAATACCGGCGTCTCGATCGGCGGCTGGGATGCCGGCGACTTGGACAGCGGCCGCAAGCCCTTCATCTATGTCGATTTCACCTGCTGCGCCTGGGGCGCCCGGCCCTATGC
>JAFAWI010000644.1 GCA_019241915.1 Alphaproteobacteria bacterium | reverse complement strand
CTCGGACTTTCCGCACCCCGACGGCGTCTGGCCCGAATCGGCCAAGTACATCGACGACCAGTTCAGTCACCTGCCGGCCGACGTCAAGTTCGCGATGACGTGCGGCAACGCGGCGAAGTTCTACGGGTTTTCGAACTGACGCGAAGTGTCATCCCGGCCTAGGGCCGGGTCCAGAACCCGGCTGCGGCCGGGGCCAATGAGACGATGGGGCGCGCTCCCGTGGGAGCGCGCCTTCTCGCCGGTACCCGGCGCCCCGCTACCCCGGCGCCACGAACAGGCTTCATCTCTGGCAGACAAAAGCCGCGGCGATTGGCGCGGCATCATGACAGTTGCCGCGCATGGAGCGCGGACGGAGGAAGAGCCATGGAGCGGACGATCGAACAGCGCACGATGCGCAAGGTTTACTGGCGCCTGTTGCCGTTCACCGGACTGCTCTACCTGATCTGCTACATCGACCGCGCCAATGTCGGCTTTGCCGCACTGACCATGCGCGGCGATCTCGGCCTCAGCCAGGCCGCGTTCGGCCTCGGCGCCGGCACGGCGTTCTTTATCGGCTATTTCATTCTCGAAGTGCCGAGCAATGTGATCCTCGACAAGGTCGGCGCGCGGCTGTGGATCGCCCGGATCATGATCACCTGGGGCCTCGCCTCGGGGGCGACCGCATTCATCGTCGGGCCGTGGAGCTTCTATCTCGTGCGGTTTCTGCTCGGCTTGGCGGAAGCCGGGTTCTTCCCCGGCATGATCTTGTTCTTCACCTATTGGTTTCCTTCGGTGCACCGCGGGCGGATCGTTGCCGGCTTTATGACCGCGATCCCGATCTCGATCGCGATCGGCGCGCCGGTATCGACGACGCTGATGGAGCTCAACGGCGTGTTTGGGTTGCACGGGTGGCAGTGGATGTACCTGATGGAGGCGGCGCCGGCGGTGATCCTCGGCATTGTCGTGCTGCTCTACCTGACCGACCGGCCGGAGCAGGCCGGATGGCTGTCGGCGGACGAGAAGGCATGGCTTGGCGGCGAGTTGGCGCGCGAACGGCGCGAGGTCGAGGCGGTGCGCACTTACAGCATGTGGCAATCGATGTACAACCCGCGGGTTCTGGCGCTCGCGGTCATCTATTTCGGCGTCGCCGCGGCCAGCGTCGGGCTGGTGATGTTCCTGGCGCAAATCGTCAAGGAACTCGGTCTTTCGAACCTGATGACCGGCTATGTCTCGTCGATCCCCTACATCATCGGTACGGTCGGCATGATCGTGCTCGGCCACATCACCGACCGGACACGCGAGCGTCGCTGGAACTGCTTTGTCGCCTGCCTGATCGCGGTTTTCGGCTTAGCCCTGGCCGGTTACACACTGGGCACCTGGGTGTCGCTGGTCGGCCTGTCGATCGCCACGGTCGGATTTTACGGCATGAAGCCCTCGTTCTGGCCGATGCCGTCGCTGTTCTTGACCGGCACCGCGGCGGCGGCCGGCATCGCCTGGATCAATGCGGTGGGCAATCTCGCCGGGACGGTGACGCCGTTTGTCGTCGGCTGGGCCAAGGACACGACCGGCAGCTTTGCCGGCGGTCTATACGTGCTCGCCGGCTTCGCGTTGCTGTCTGCCGCGGTAACCCTGCTGGCGCTGCCCAACGACCGCAAGACCGCGGTGAACGAGGCCTTTGCCGGCACCGCCGCCGAATAGCCGCGCGTTGCCGGCCACCGGCCCCACGGCTAAGCTCGGCCGATGACCGGCAACGCCTCCCATATCGCCGACAGCCGCATCGCGCACGGCGGCAAGACGCTGTACGGCGCGCGCGTCGGCATCCTGATGCTGGAGACGCGTTTCCCACGTATCCCGGGCGACATGGGCAACGGCGAGACCTGGCCGTTTCCGGTGCTCTACAAGGTGGTGCCGGGCGCGACCCCCGATCGCGTCGTGCGCCACAAATCGGCCGGGCTCGCCAACGCCTTTCTCGATGCCGCCGGCGAGCTGGTAAAGCTCGGCGCCGACGGCATCACCACGACCTGCGGGTTCCTCTCGCTCTATCAGCAGCAATTGGCCGCGCATGTCGGCGTGCCGGTGGCGACATCGAGCCTGATGCAGATTCCGCTGATCGAACGCCTGCTGCCCCCCGGCAGGCGGGTCGGCGTGCTGACCGTCAGCGCGGCGAGCCTGACGCCCCAGCACTTTATCGCCGCCGGCGCCGACCCGGCGACCCCGGTCGTCGGCACCGATAATGGCCGCGAGTTCACCCGCTGCATGATCGACGACATGCCGACGCTCGACGTCGCCGCCGCCGAGCACGACATTCTCGACGCCGGCGACGCGCTGGTCGCGGCGCACCCGGAGGTCGGGGCGGTCGTGCTCGAATGCACCAACATGACGCCGTACGCCGGGGCCCTCCGCGAGCATTTGCGGCTGCCGGTCTACAGCATCTACAGCTTTGTCTGCTGGTTTCACGCCGGTCTCGCGCCGCGCGATTTCGGCCCGCCGGGCAGCGCCGCCTACGGCCCGGGCCGCGACTGGCGCGAGCGGTGAGTCCGAGGGCGGGCGGCGTCTCGGTCCGTTTCGCAACGGCGGATGATTGCGCGCTGATCCTCGATTTCATCCGCGAGCTGGCGCTTTACGAAAAGGCGCCCGACGCAGTGGTGGCGACCGAGGCGCAACTCCGCGAACACGGGTTTGGAGCGCAGCCTCAATTCGAGGCGCTGATCGCCGAACTCGACGGCGCGCCGGTCGGGATGGCGCTGTTCCACCCGCGCTTCTCGACCTGGCTCGGCCGGCCGACGATGTATCTCGAAGACATCGTAGTGCGCGCGGCGGCGCGCGGCCACGGCGTCGGACGCCGGCTGATGGCGCGGCTCGCCACGATCGCGCTCGAGCGCGGCTGGGGCCGCATCGACTTCACGGTGCTCGACTGGAACCCGGCGCGCGGCTTCTACCGCAAGCTCGGCTTCGACCACCTCGACGAATGGCTGCGCTACGGCGCCGGCGAAGGCTGGCTCAGGCGGCTCGCGGAGTGGGACAAGGCGGAGTAGCCACGCCACGCGATCCCGGGCCAAGTCCGGGATGACGGGGTCCTGACGGCGCCGTCAGTGGTAGATCCACTCCTTCTCGAAGCGGGCGTAGCACTCGCGCTCGCCGGGCATCTTGACCCAGCCGGCGAGCAGGCGCGGGGTCGCCAGCAGCAGCCGATCCTTCATGTGGGTTCCGTTGTTCTCGTACTCCTCAAAGGTCGAGACCGTGATCTTCTGGTTGTGCGGGTCGTCCTGGAAGCGGCTGGCGCACAGCGCCACAGTTTCCATGTAGGGCCGCCGGTCGGCCCCCGATTTCAGATAGGCGTGGGCGAGCGCGGTCGCGCGCGGCGCGTCGAGCGCCATGATCGCCTCGTCGAGTTCGCGCAGGAGCGCCTCGGGGGCGCGGCCGCTGCCGTCAAAACCGGCGATCTCGTCCTCGATGATCGAGT
The DNA here is from genome assembly GCA_019241915.1 of Alphaproteobacteria bacterium. Classification (GTDB taxonomy): domain Bacteria; phylum Pseudomonadota; class Alphaproteobacteria; order ATCC43930; family CGMCC-115725; genus DATARH01. The sequence continues at coordinate 4,120 of JAFAWI010000644.1, read as the reverse complement.
TCTTGAGGTTGTTCTCGTGCGCGACGTCGTTGATGAAGTTCGCCATCAGGTAAAGGATGCGCGCCTTGTACGGGCTCTTCGCTTTGCGCAGCCAGTTGTTGGCGACATTGCAATAGTCGAACGGGTGCTGGCCGTTGGTGAACTGGCGCGCGACCGTGGTGCGCAGGATCAGTTCGGCGGCGCCCAACTGGATCGTGTCGCCGATCGATTGGATCGACTTGCCGTTTTTGAGGTGTGTGGTGATCAGCTTCCACACATCCTCGCCGCTCGCCAGCATCAGGTGCTGCACAAAATTCTCGACCTCGCTGCGGCTGAGCGAGGTCTGGTTCTTTTCTTCGAGGCTCTTGCCGGCATCCTCGAACTCGGCGGCGACCAGCACCGAGGCGGCGTCGTAAAGCGAGTAGTAAAGCGGGCCGACCGCCATGTCGGGCACGCCCATGTAGAAAACGCCGTGCGACTTCTCCCAGCCGATATAGTTGGCGAGGTCGGTGACGGCGCGGGCGCGGATCGCCTTATGGCCGGTGTTGCGCGCCTTGCGGCCGATCACGGTCTCCTGGATGTCGATCAAGCCGAGGAACTCGATCGTCTCCTGCAGCTCGCGCCGCGCCTCGGGGTCTTGCGCGATGCCGAGAAAGAGGCCGTGCGCCCGTTTCGAATCGCCGGTCATGGTCGCGACCATGTACGAATGGATGCGCTCCTCAAGCGAACCGGCCTCGACGATCGGCGCCGCGTCCTCGAGCCAGACGACCGGGCCGTAATCGGGCGGTGGCACCTGCACCCCCTTCATCGTGGCGTAGCGGCCGGGGTACTTGAAGAGCAGCTGGTTCCAGATGTCGAGCCCGGCGCCGATATACCAGACGCTCTGCAGCAGCGGCAGCAGCCGGTATTTCTCGGGCAGATACGGCATCAGATAGGTCGACGCGCGCAGGCCGAGCAGCGTGTGGTCGTTGTTGGTCAGCGCGATGTTGCCGTCCTTGATGTTGATGTGGCACGGCACATTGACAAACGGCGCCTCGGCCGCGGCGACGATGCTGAGCGCGTCGCCGATCGATTGGCCGCTCTGCACCATCCTGAAGAACAGGTCCGTGGTCTTCGCCTGGTCTCGCTCGAGGATCGAATCGGTGAGCAGGCTAAAGCTCTTGTCCGCGCTGATCTCGCTGCGATTGAGCAACATCCCCGCTCCTCCGAATACGCCGTCCGTGCCGGGGCGGCAGCCTAGCCCCCCACCGGCCGCGCGGTAAAGCGGCGGTGCCTGGCCCGCCGCATGTGCGGGCTGCATGTCTCGCGCCGCTGTTGTAAAACCCGACGATGAGCGTGTTCCGGGAAGCCTTCGTCGACGCGGACGGGTTCCGCCTCCGCTATCTTGAAGCCGGCGACGGGCCGCCGCTCGTGCATCTGCACGGTGCCGGCGGTCTGCGTCTCAACCGGTCGCACGAACTGCTGGCACGCCGCCATCGGGTGATCGCCTTCGAGATGCCTGGCTTTGGCGCCTCGGAGAATACGCGCACGCAGGATCAGGCCGAGCTTGCCGCGACAATGGCGGCGGCCGCGGCGGCGCTTGAAATCGACCGTTTCGACCTGATGGGAACCTCGTTCGGGGCGCGGACCGCGCTATATCTAGCGGCGCAGCAGCCCACGCGGGTGACGGCGCTGGTGCTGGAATCGCCGGCCGCCATCCGCCCGGCCGAGGCGCGGCCACCGTCGGGCACCGCGGAGCAGGTGGCGCGGCTGGTTTACGGCCATCCGGAGCGGATGCCGCCGCGCGCGGAGGTGGATGCCACCACGCAGCAGCAGATCGCGCTGCTGGTGGGCCGGCTGCGCGGCCCGGCGCGCGATCCGGTGCTGGAAAAGCTGATGCCGGGCATCGCAACCCCGGCCCTGGTGCTGTTCGGTACGCTCGACCGGCTGATGCCGCCGACGCTCGGCCGCCATTACAAGGAGCTGCTGCCGAACTGCAATCTGGTCCTGGTCTACGACGCGGGCCACGCGCTCGGCGCCGAACGTCCGGAGGCGTTCTGCGAGGTCGTTGACGACTTTCTCGAACGCCGCGAGGCATTCATCGTCAGCCGCAGCGAGACGCTGATCCACCCGTAACCGCGCCGTGCCACCATTGCTTGCGAGGGCAAAGGCGGCACGGGGCGGGTTGCAGGGGTTTAATGCGGCAGCGCGTCGTCCTTGGTTTCGCGACCGATCAGCATCGCGACGACGCTCAGCATCGAGAAGCAGACCATGATGGCCGCTGCGACGTTGAACCCGCCCAGCGCGACCGCCAGCAACCCGGCGATCAGCGGGCCGAAGCTGGTGATGATCCGCGCCGCACCGTTGCAGAACGCCACACCGGTCGAGCGGATATGGGTCGGGAACAGCTCCGGGAAGTAGATCGCATGCCCGGTGAACACGCCAAAGACGAAAAATCCGAAGATCGGCAGCACCACCGGGTACCACGGCTGATAGCTGGGCAACGCCAAGTAGAGGATCAGCCCGGCTGCCGTCGCGCCGATGCTGTACAGCGCGATGGTCCAGCGCCGGCCGATCCAGTCCGCCACAAAGCCCAGCACGGCATAGCCGAAAATACCGCCGATGCTCCACAGCATGATCCCATGTGCGACAAAGGCCGCGAGGCCCGCCGCGGCGACGCCTTCCTTCTCGCCGACGCCGCGCAGAATCGACGGCAGCCAGCTGTTGGTCGTCCAGATCGCGAGCAGCGAGCCCAGGCCGAACAGCAGGCCGACAAACGTGTTGTACCGGTTCTCGCGGTTGAACAGCTGGAGCGGGACAAAGCGGATGAATTCGCGGTCGTCGGCCGCAACCGTGCGTCCCGCGCCGATCGCCGCACGCCGCTGCTGGACGGCGCTGAACCTGCCCGGCTCCAGCACGCGTCCGCGAATGATCATCAGCAGGATCGCCGGAACGACCCCGACAAAAAACACGGTCCGCCAGGCGCCCGGCCCGCCATGCGTGATCGTGCCAGTCGACAGCAAGCTCGTCAGGTCGTAATTGCCCACCAGGCCGTACATCCAGGCGCCGATGAACGTACCGAGCGCGCCGCCGGTCATCATCACCCCGGATATCTTGGCGCGCTGTGTGCCCCCCAGGGTTTCCGCCAACAGCGGGATGCCGACGATGATCTCCGCCCCGGTGCCGATGCCGGCGAGAAAGCGGTAGAGGCTGAAATCGAGGATGCCGACGGCCAGCCCCTGCATCGCGGTAAAAAAGCTGTAGAGCGCGATGCTGAACATCAGCGCGCGCACCCGGCCGATGTAGTCGGCCATAATGCCGAACAGGAAGCCGCCGATGGCCCAGCCGATCAGGCCGACCATCACCAGCAGGCCGCCGAACTTGCCGATCTGCGCGGTCTGCTCGGGCGACAGCGGGCCGGCGGGGAAATGCAGCAGCGTGCTCACCGCCGGCCGCAGCACCAGCGCGAACAGGCCGAAATCGGCCGCGTCGAGCGTCCAGCCGAGCCACACCACCAGGAACACCAGCCACTGGTAGCCGGTGATCGATCGCCACCCGCCGCCGATATCGGTCGCCGTCGTGTCCGCCATGTTCTGCCTCCTCCCCAAAAGCAGCCGGTTCGCCCCGCAGGTGCCGCTTTGCTTTTTGAGCACCTACTATGCGAGGCCGCGCGCGGTCAAGCGGCGGCCGCGCCGCCGGAATTCACCGCCGCTTAAGGCCCGCACCGTTACTCTGCTGCCCCCCGGTGCCGGCGAGGATTGCATGCGGACGAGCTATGTTTCGATGTGGGCGATGCTCGGGATCATGAGCTTTGGCGCCTTTGGCGGTGCGCTCATCCACGGCGATCCGTGGGGGTCGCTCCATGCCGCCTTTCCTGCCGACACGATCAGACAGGAAGCGCTGCGCCGCTGCGGCCAGATGGACCCCGGATTTTCCCGTTTCTCGGCGCAGGACCGCACGGCTTGCTATCGCGCCATCGGGTCGCTCCCCGATCGCGTCTCGTCAAGCACGCCTGGCCAATGATAAGAAAGGGTCACCGGCCAGCGTCCCCGTAGCTCAGCCGGATAGAGCATCAGTTTCCTAAACTGAGGGTCACAGGTTCGAGTCCTGTCGGGGACGCCAATCTTGCGGTACTTGGGAATCCCTGTGCCGGCATGCTTTG
>JAFAWI010000593.1 GCA_019241915.1 Alphaproteobacteria bacterium | reverse complement strand
ACCGCCGCGCCGGCACCGAAAATCTCGTCGGCATTGCCGGTTTCGCCGCCGCCGCAGCGGCTTGCGACCCGACCGAATATGGGCCGGTGCAGGCGCTGCGCGACGGCCTGGAGGCGGCGCTGCCGGCCGGCGCGGTCGTCATTGCCGCGGCGGCGCCGCGCCTGCCCAACACCGCGGCCGTCGCGATGCCGGGGGTTCCGGCCGAGACCCAGGTGATCGCGCTCGACCTCGACGGCGTGATGGTCAGCGCCGGCGCCGCGTGCTCGTCGGGCAAGGTCGGCCCGAGCCACGTGCTCGCGGCGATGGGTGCGCCGCCGGAGATCGCCGGCACGACGATCCGCGTCAGCCTCGGCTGGGCGACGACCGGGGTCGACGTTGCGCATTTCATCGATGCGTGGACAGCGCTGTACCGGCGCACCCGCGCTCGGGTAAAGGCGGCGGCATGAACGACCTCGCCCCCAACACGCTGCCGATCTATCTCGACAACCAGGCCTCGACCCCGGTCGATCCGCGCGTGCTCGACGCGATGCTGCCGTATTTCACGGTCGATTACGGCAATCCGCACAGCGAAAGCCACATATACGGCCACCGCGCGATGGCGGCGATCGACGCCGCGCGCGCCGAAATCGCCGCATCGATCCACGCCGACCCGCGCGAGATCGTCTTCACCTCGGGCGCCACCGAGGCCAACAACCTGGCGATCAAGGGCGCGGCCCGCTTCGCGCGGCAGCATCCGGCCGGCGGTACGGTCAAGGATCATGTCGTGACGCTCGCCACCGAGCATAAATGCGTGCTCGAAAGCTGCGCCGCGCTCGAAAGCGACGAATACCGCGTCACCTACCTGCCGGTGCCCGAAAGCGGCCTGGTCGACCTCGCCGCGCTGGCGGCGGCGCTGACCGAGCGTACGCTGCTGGTTTCGGTGATGGCCGCCCACAACGAGATCGGCGTGATCCAGCCGCTCGCCGAGATCGGCGCGCTGTGCCGTTCGCGAGGCGTGCTGTTTCATACCGACGCGGCGCAGGCGCTGGGCAAAATCCCGCTCGATGTCGAGGCGATGAAGATCGACCTGATGTCGATGTCGAGCCACAAACTCTACGGGCCCAAGGGTGTCGGCGCGCTCTACATGCGGCGCCGGCCGCGCGTCCGCCTCACCCCGCTGATCGATGGCGGCGGGCAGGAGCGCGGCATGCGCTCGGGCAGCCTGCCGACGCCGCTTTGCGTCGGCTTCGGCAGGGCCTGCGCCGTCGCGCGCGAGGAGATGGAGACCGAGGCCGCGCGGCTCAAGGCGATGCGCGAGCGGCTGCGCAAGACGCTCGCCGAGCGCATCCCGGGTCTGCTGGTCAACGGCGATCTCGAGCACCGCCTGCCCGGCAGCCTCAACGTGTCGATCCCGGGTACCACCGCCCCGGAGCTGATCGAGGCCTGCCCGTCGATCGCGATCTCGACCGGCTCGGCCTGCACCTCTGCGGTGGTCGAGCCGTCCTACGTGCTGCGCGCGCTGGGGCTTTCCGACGAGCGCGCCAATGGCTCGGTCCGCCTCGGCCTCGGGCGCTTCACCGGTGACGCCGATATCGACTACGCGGCCGACGCGCTCGCGGCGGCCGCAGCGCGGTTGCGCGGGGGCGGCGTGAAGGTGACAACAGGCGCGAGCCGCACTACATGAGGTTGACGACGGGCGCGGCGGCGGCAACATTCGCCGCGATGGAGGAATGAGGCAGACGATGGCACTGGCGCGACCTGCGGCCCTGACCGTGACCGACGCCGCGGCCGAACGCATCCAGGCGCTGCTCGCCAAGCGCGGCAAGCCCTCGGCCGGGGTGCGTGTCGGCGTGCGCTCGCGCGGCTGCTCGGGGCTCAGCTACACGCTCGAATACGCCGACGAGAAGGGCAAGTTCGACGAAATCGTCGAGGACAAGGGTGTCACCGTGCTGGTCGACCCCAAGGCGATCATGTTCATTCTCGGCACCGAGATGGACTATGTCGAGGAGAAGCTGGAATCGGGCTTCGTGTTCCGCAATCCCAACGAGAAGGGCCGCTGCGGCTGCGGCGAGTCCTTCCACGTATAGGTAAGCTGGTCATTGCGAGGAGCGCGTGAGCGCGACGGAAGCAATGTCGGGGGCTGGCGCGACTTGGGACGAGATTGCTTCGCGTTGCTCGCAGTGCGGTTTCTAGCCGATGAAGCTGTTTCAGATCGAAGAGCCGGACGGGTCGCCCGTCGATCCTGATGCGCCCGGCGCGGCGATCGGCATCGGCGCCAGTGCCCGGCTGGCCGAGGTCGCGGTCGCGGTCGGCGGCAACGCGGTGACGCTGGCCGACCGCGACGGCTATGAGCGCGATCTGCCGGTGCCCGGCCCCGACGCGCCGCTCGCCGACTGGCAGGTGTTGTTCGAGGGCGCGCGGCTGCGCGCCGAGCGGGCGCTGGCCCGCCCGGTCACGCACGCGGTGCTCGCCTTCGCCCCGCTCGACCCGGCGCTCGCCGCGGAATTGCTGCGCGCAAGCGAAGCCGCCGGCATCGATCTGCTGCGCATCGTCTCGCCGATCGATCTCGGCGCCGACGCCACGCCCGCCGAGGGCGCGGCGATACTGGCCGAGGATATGGCGCCGCGGCCCAAGGCTTCGTAAATGCCGAAGATCACCTTTATCGAGCGCGACGGCACCGCGCGCGAGGTCGACGCGCCGCTCGGCCTCTCGGTGCTGGAGATCGCGCATCGCAACAAGATCGACATCGAGGGCGTGTGCGAGGGCTCGCTCGCCTGCTCGACCTGTCACGTGATTGTCGATCCCGAGTGGTACGACCTGTTGAAGGAGGCGAGCGAGGACGAGGAGGACATGCTCGACCTCGCCTTCGGCCTCACCGCGACCTCGCGGCTCGGCTGCCAGATCGTCATCACCGAGGAATTGGACGGTCTCACCGTGCGCCTGCCGGCCGGCACCCGCAACATGATGAACACGTGAGCCCAGGCGGTAACACGCTGTTCTCGCGCCTCGTCGCCGCGGCGGGGCCGGCCTGGCGCTCTTATACCCGCCACGAATTCGTGCTGCGGCTGGCGGACGGGTCGCTGCCCGAGGGCGCGTTCCGTCATTACCTGATCCAGGACTACCTGTTCCTGATCCACTTTGCCCGGGCCTGGGGGCTGGCGGTCTACAAATCGGAGACGCTGGCTGAGATGCGCCGGGCTCAGGCGCTGGTCGCCGCGACGCTCGACACCGAGATCGGCTTGCACATCGACTATTGCCGCGGCTGGGGCATCGACACCGTGGCGATGGCGCAGACGCCCGAAGCGCTCGAAACCGTCGCCTACACCCGGTTCGTCCTCGACCGCGGCCTCGCCGGCGACCGGCTCGACCTCGAAGTCGCGCTGGCGCCGTGCATCGTCGGCTATGCCGAGATCGCCGCCGAGAGCCTGGCGGACCCCGCCACCCGGCTCGACGGCAACCGCTACAAAAGCTGGCTCGACATGTATGCCGGCGCCGAATACCAGGCCCTCGCCGCCGCGGCCAAAAGCGCGCTCGACGAGCAGTTCGCCCGGCGCGGCGGCGACGGCCGCTTCGCCTCGCTCGCCGCGGCCTTCACCGCCGCGACCCGCCTCGAGGCCGATTTCTGGCAGATGGGTCTCGCCGCGATGTCTTGCTGAGACGCGGAAAACATCGGCCCGGCACCGAAGCGCCGGGCCTAGTTCCCCACCCTGCCCCGAAAGGGCGGCCGGCTGTGTCAGCCTACCCGGCCGTCCCGGTAATTCTGCGGCGCTTATCGATTTGACGCTATGGTATCGAACGTGCTGCACAAATTCTGACCGAGCCCGCTCAGCGCGGAGACAATGGCGACCCCGATGAATGCCGCCACGAGTACATATTCAATGGCCGATACGCCGCGTTCTTCTTTGTAAATCCGACTGAACAACGCGAACATTGCAACAACCTACGCCCAGCGCTGCCGAAACCGCGCCGAGGATCGGTTTTGATGGTCGGGATTTCAATAAAATTGATGCTTAATGCGCCGGACTCGCGCCGCCGGTAAGCTTAACGCCGTCGCGCCGTTGCCGAAATGACGGCAAACGTACCATCCTCACATTCAGCCGCGCGGCGCGGCACAGGGAGGCCGCCCATGGCGCAGTACAGCCTATGTCTCGGAACCGCGGGTTGGGGGGTCTGGCACAGCCCCGATTCAGGGCAGTCATGGACCCGGCATCGCGCGCCGTTCCCGCTCAACAGCCGCATCCAGGCGTTGGTCCCCCATCCCACCGAGCCGCAGACCGTGTTCGCCGGCGGCGACACCGGCTTGTTCGCCAGCCGCGACGGCGGCGCGCGCTGGGAGCGCGTCGGCGACGCCGGAGCGCTGCCGACGATCTGGTCGCTGACCGTCGACCCCAGCGATCCCGAAACCCTTTTTGCCGGCACCCGGCCGGCCGGCCTCTATCGCTCGCGCGACGGCGGACGGCGATGGCAGAGGCTGGATGTCGACATCGCCGCGGAGTGCTCGATCGGCATCCCGTTTGTGACCGCCATTGTCGTCGATCCCGACGACCGCCGCCGGGTTTGGGCGGGCGTCGAGATCGACGGCGTCTACCGCAGCGAGGACGGCGGCGACACCTGGACGCACCTCACGGCCGGTTTGTACGACCCCGACATCCACGCTATGGCGATTGCGGCAACCGAGCCCAAGCGGCTTTACGCCAGTACCGCGCGCGAGCTGTTCGTCAGCGACAATCTCGGGGATAGCTGGCAGGCGCTCGAGATCCGGGAGAAATGGCCGCTGCCTTACGCCCGCGGGCTGGCGGTCAAACCCGATGATCCGCGCGTGCTGTTTGCCGGCTGCGGC
>JAFAWI010000532.1 GCA_019241915.1 Alphaproteobacteria bacterium | reverse complement strand
TTGCCGCGATCCGCGCCGCCCACACCTGCGATCACCGTGCGGGCGAGCTGGTTGCCGTTTACGCCTCGCTTGCCGGAACCGACGAGAGCGAGGGGCCGCCGCAATGAACTTCGCGTTTTTCGGATCGAGTCTCGTCTCCGCCTACTGGAATGGCGCGGCGACCTATTACCGGGGACTGACCAAGGCGTTGGCGGCACGCGGTCACCGCATCGCTTTTTACGAGCCGGACGCATTCGGGCGGCAACAGCATCGCGACATCGCCGACCCGGCGTGGGCGCGGGTCGCGGTCTATCCGCCGACTGTGGCCGAGATGGAGCGCAGGCTCGACGAGGCCGCAGCAACCGCCGACATCATGGTCAAATGTAGCGGTGTCGGCGTGCTGGACCGCGAGCTGGAAGCGGCGGTGGCGGCGCGCCGTAGTCCCGGCTTGTCGACGATCTTCTGGGATGTCGATGCGCCGGCGACGCTCGCCGCGATTGGGGCCGATCGGGGGAACCCGCTGCGGCTGCAGATCCCGCGCTACGATGCGGTGCTGACCTACGGCGGCGGTGAGGCGGTGGTCAGGGCTTACGCACAGCTCGGCGCGCGGCAATGCGTGCCGATCTACAACGCGCTCGATCCCGAGACGCACCATCCGGTTCCGGCGCGGCCGGATTTTGTCAGCACGCTGTCGTTTCTCGGCAACCGCCTGCCCGATCGCGAGGCGCGGGTCGACGACTTTTTCTTTGGCGCGGCGGCGCATCTTCCAAACGCGGTTTTGCGGCTTGGCGGCAGCGGCTGGGAAGACAAGCCGCTGCCCAAGAATGTCGCTTACGCGGGTCATGTTTTTACCCGCGACCACAACGCGTTCAACTGCTCCGCCAAGGCGGTGCTCAATGTCAACCGCGAGAGCATGGCGGCTACCGGCGCATCGCCGCCGACGCGGATTTTCGAGGCTGCCGGGGCCGCGGCGTGCATCGTCAGCGACCGCTGGGAAGGGATCGGGCAATTTCTCGAGCCGGGCCGTGAGATCCTGCTGGCCGACAGCGGCGCGGTGGTGGCGGACCTGGTGTCCGCGCTGACCGCCGCCGACGCGCGGGCGATCGGCGAGGCGGCGAGGCGGCATGTGCTGGCGGCCCATACCTATTGCCACCGCGCGGCCGAGGTGGAGGCTCTGCTCGACGGCCGCGGGCGCTGGCGCAAGGCCGGTTGAAGTGGCCCGCCTGGTCTTTATCGGCCTCTCGATCACCTCGTCCTGGGGCAACGGGCATGCCACGACCTATCGCGGCCTCGTCAAGGCGCTGGCGCGGCGCGGGCACCAGGTCTTGTTTCTCGAACAGGACGCCCCGTGGTACGCGGCCAATCGCGATCTGCCGGCGCCGCCTTATTGCCGCGTGGCGCTCTATCGGGATCTCGACCATTTGCGGACAGCGCACGGTGCCGCGGTTGGCGCAGCCGACGCAGTGATCGTCGGCTCCTATGTGGCCGACGGCATCCAAGTCGGGCGTTGGGTTTTGGACCGGGCGGCCGGCCCAGTCGCGTTTTACGACATCGACACGCCGGTCACCGTGGCAAGGCTCGCGGTCGGTTGCGCCGAGTACGTCGATGAGGCGCTGATCCGCGCCTACGACCTCTACCTGTCGTTCACCGGAGGCCCGATGTTGCGCCGGCTGGAGGCGATGGGCAGCCGGCGCGCGGCGGCGTTCTTCTGCGCGGTCGATCCCGCGGTGCACGGCCCCGTTTCGGCCCAGCGTCGATGGCGGCTCGGCTATCTCGGCACCTACTCGGCCGACCGCCAGCCCATGCTGTCGGCGCTCCTGCTGGAGCCGGCGCGGCAGATGGCCGGCTCGGCGTTCGTCGTCGCCGGGCCGCAATACCCGGCGGAGATCGAGTGGCCGGCCAATGTGCGACATATCGAGCATGTGGCGCCCGGCGCGCATGCCGCCTTCTATTGCGGCCAGGACTTTACGCTGAACGTGACGCGAGAGGACATGAAGGCCGCGGGCTATTCGCCGAGCGTGCGGTTGTTCGAGGCGGCGGCTTGCGGGGTGCCGATCGTCAGCGACCCCTTCCCGGGCCTGGAGACAATTTTCCGGATCGGCCAGGAGATTCTCGTCGCGCGGTCGCCGAGCGATGTCGTCGCGTTGCTCGAAACGACCGCGCTGGAAAAGCGCGACCGGATTGCCGCAGCCGCGCGCGCCGCGGTGCTTGCCCGCCATACCTGCGATCACCGCGCGGCCGAGCTCGAAACGTTGCTGCGAGAGGCCGCGCGCAACCGGTTTCGCCACTGGCAGCGCGGCGGGCCGCGGCATCGCGCGGCCACAACGGAAGCCGGCGTCGCCCACGGCTGACGCCGTCGACGTCACCCGGCGGCGGCGCTAGGCGTCGAGCTTGAAGAACTTCACCGCGTTGCCAGCCCAGATCTTGTCGCGTTCCACCGTCGGGATGCCCTTGTAGATGTCGTCGATGATCGGCCGCGAATTTGGCCACTCGTTCTCGATATGCGGGAAATCGGTGGCGAACATGATGTGGTCGACGCCGACATGGTGGCGCTGCTCGATCGCCACCCGCTCGTACTGCACCGTGAAATAGATGTTCTCGCGAACGTAGGTCGCGGGCAGTTCCTTCAGCGGCTTGAAGCCAAGCATCTCTTCGGCCCAGTTGAGGTGCCGCTTGTACCAAAGGTCCATGTGTTCGAGCCAAAACGGGACCCAGCCGAGCCGCGTCTCGGCGAAAAATACCTTGAGCTTGGGGAAGCGCTCGAACACGCCCGACAGCACCAGCTGCGCCATGCCGATCGACGGCGGCAGACCGAAATTGACCAGCCACTCGAGAAACGGCCGGCGCAGCCGCGCCATGACCTCGGGGTCCTCCTTCGGGTATCGCATCGTCGGCTGGTTGGCGCGCGCCCCGGTGCGGTAGAGCTGGACGTGCACCGTCACCGCCATGTCAAGGTCGAGCGCGGCAGCCCAGAAGCGGTCGTCCTCCGGGGTCGGGTAACCCTTGGCATTCGGCAGCGCGCCGAGCAGCACCCCCTTCAGCCCTAATTTCTTGCAATGCTCCATCTCGGCGATGGCGTCGTCGACATTGGTGATCGGGATCACTCCCATGCCGATCAGCCGGTCGGGCGCCACGGCGCAGTATTCCTCGCCCAGCCAGTCGTTGTAGCCGCGGATCACCGCCTTGTAGACCTCGTCATGCGCGATGTTGCGCCAGAACACCGGCCCCGCGACCATCGCCGCGAACAGCACCTCGGCGTCCATGCCGTCCTGGTCCTGCTCGCGGACCCGCTGCTCGGGGCCGCCGGTGCCGGCGGCGTCGGCGACCTTGAGGCCGAACGGCGTCCATGTGCCCTCGGCGCGGCCGGCGCGCAAA
>JAFAWI010000672.1 GCA_019241915.1 Alphaproteobacteria bacterium | reverse complement strand
GCCCCGCGGCGGTAACGGCGGATTCATCGACATGCCCCAAGCTCGACCATAGCGGCACTGGCAGAAGATTTTGTTAAGCCGCCGGTCGGCATCGAGCGGGCAAATCTAACGGGAGCGGCAGGATGCATAAGGGGCTGCGCGCGGGGTTGCTGATACTCATAAACCTGGTCCTTGCCGGTTGCGCAGGCAAGCCGGCAGAGCAGACGGGGCGGCTGGCGCAGGCCGACAGGGCCGAGCTGTTGGCGCGGCTACAGCTCGGGCAGCCACTGCTCGATTGCCGCGAGCCGTGTCTTGAATCCTGGAAGCGCGTTCAACCGGAGGCGGCCCGGTTGGACACGGCCGGGCGATGGGACGAACTGGCGGTCCTGGTGATCCGCGCGGGGTACGAGGACGATCTTTCGCTCTACTATCTCGGCCGTGCGGCGGCCGGACGGGGCGCCGGCGCGGCCGCGGCCCGGTATTATCGCGACAGCATGCGGATATCCGGAACCCCAGCCGCTTGCGCCACACTCAGCCATTTGTGCGCCGGCCTTGTTTTCCCGCGTGCCGCCGGCGAGCGTCTCGCCGACGCCGAGCGGCTGCTTGCGCCGCCGAAAAGGCGCTTCCGGCCGCCGGGAACGCCTGCGCAGCCGACCACGAGTGACGCCGCCGCGTCCGCGACGTCGGCCCCGCTCGCGGGATCGATGCCGCCAACTGGGCCGGCGCCTGAGCCGGCCCCGCCCGCCGCGAAAGGCGCTGCCGAGCCGGCCGGCTCATCCGACTATATCGAGCCGCCGCCGGCGTCACGATAGCGCCGCCTTAGACCCCCCGGCCCAATCTCTGCGCCAGTAATGCCGCGGCGTTGTCCAATGCGGGGGCCGGCGGGGCTCAGTCGCCCCCAGTTTCCGCTGCTGCGCGGAAGCGGGAGCCGCGAGGCCGATGGACGAACCGCATTGGAGCCTTGTCAGCACGATATTCACGCGTTCCAGCACCGGCCCCTGGGCGCGGGTCCATTACCCCTTCACCCCTTGGTCAGGCGCGGTCCAATCCAACCCGCGCTTAAATGGATTTTAATTGCAGAAGCGCAAGTTTTGTTGGCCTCATCGGCCACTCGTCCGCATGGCCGGCAGCTTAGCCGCGCCCGTCTTCAGGGAAGGGCAGCAATGCCAGCTTGGTCAGGTGGTCCGGCACGCCCGTCGCCCCGTCCGGGGTCAAGCCGCGCATATAGTCCTTCTGCCATGCCGCCGCGCCGGTCGCCGCCGAGGCGCGTATTTGCTGCAGAAAGCGGTCCCGCCCGCGGCGCCATCGTCGATGCGATCTGGCAAGCGCAGGGTCGGCCGCGATCGGCAGCGTCTCAGGCTCGAAACGGGCTGGGTAATTCCGCTCGATCGGAAAAAGGAAACAAATCGGCTCGCCAGCGGCGAAACGCACCGATGTTTTCGCCCGCGTGAACTTCCAGTTCATCGTGAACGAATAAGGGCTCCAGTCGGTCTCGACCAGGCCGGCGAGCGGCTGGATCGCGTCCTTGACCAGGTTCGGGCTGCCCATAACCCACAGATTGACTTGCGCCGGAGTGCGGAACACCGCGCCGATGTGAAACGTGAGGATGCCTGAGCCAAAATGGCTGCGCGCCATATGACGCGCGGGATCGGTGATCTGCATACCGATCGCATCGATGCCATCGCCGCCATCCCATTCGGCAGTGAATTCGGCTCTGTTGAGGATCTCCCAACCATGCGCATTGGCAATGGTCAACGGCAAACAGCGATACGCATAGCCCGAGGGTGTACGGTCCATCCACTCCCGCGTCGCCGGGGCCGGACGGACTGCCACGGGTTCGGCGCCGGTTCGATAGCAGGTCAATTTCATAGAGCCTCCGAGGCGGGCCGATTTCCCCATGGACGCACCGTTTTGGCGCGCGTTATTGTCCACCGAGATAGAAGTGTTGCCGTAATCCCGCAAAAGTCATTTGGGAGGCTATCAATGACCGCGACCGCCAGCGAGGCTGGAATTTCATTTCCGTTGAAGGATCTGGTGTTCGCCCAGCAACTGCACCAAAGCGCGCAGCAGCGGTTGCCCGAGCTTGCCGGTATCATTCGCAGGCACGGTTTCGAGAAGCACATAGCGATCCGCCTGCTTCATACGCACTTCCCATTGGACACACGCGAAGTGCTGGTGCATCGGCGGCACGGTCGCACGACCGAAACCCGGCCGGAGCCGGCACCGCATGATGCAATTCCCTGCACCGTCACCGCGTCGTGCACTGACTCGGCAGCACTGGATACTATCGAATACTTCGCGGCCGACAGCTCGGCAAGCGGTCGCCTCGCTGTGCTGGCGGACCGCATCCTCGGGTGTCGCGCTTTCATCGCCGAGGCGAGTGTCGCCCTCGCGCGCGATGGCATGAACACGCTCTACGGCCTCGGCCTGCGGTTTTATGCCGACGAGCTTGATGGGGACGACGATCTGATTTTGGTCGAGCGCAACGATTTTGCGGCAGAGCGTTCGGAAACGGCGCCGATGAGCCGCTCGGTGCTCGAGGGCGCGGTCTGGACCGAAACTAGCTGGCGCCTCGTCGGCGACCAGCTTGTTGCGGAAAGCGCCTGCATCACCAGCGGCTTGATGGCGTGCGAGGCGCCGCCCCCGCCACCGCCGGTGTAGGCGGCGCCTTGGCCTATTTCGCCCACGCCCAGGTGAGCCGGTCGTAGTCGTTTGGCTCGCTACGGTCGATATGCAAAAAGATGCCACGCCTGTCGGACAAGCGCGTGACCCCGCGCGTAGCGACATCGACCGGCCCGGCCGCTGTGCGATAGATGGTGCGCAGGCTGGTGATGTCGATCGGCCGTCCGTGCGTGCTGTCGACAATTGCGAGCGAGGTCTGAGTCGGCCATGAGAAGCGGTGGCCGAGCCAATCCTCGTCGAGCCCCGCCATGTCGGGGTGCGACCCAGGAATGCAGTCAATCTGGATCAGCACAAAGAGCAGCGCCGTCTGACCGATTGGATTGTCGAGCGGCCCGATATGCGGCGTCGTGCCATTCGCAACAATCGACAGCCCGATGCCGACAACCGCTTCGTCCCATTTGCCGTCGGCACGCGCGGTTCGCGTCACCTTGCCAATAGCGTCGCCCGACGCTTGCAGCGCGTCGACCATCCCGTCAAAGCGCTGCGACAGCTCGGAGACGCTGCGGCCGCTCACCGCCTCGGCGCGCCAGCGGTCGAGCCACGGCGCGAAATCGGCATCAGAGAGCCGCCGGCCGGTCAGGCTGAAGCGCTTGATCTCGCCGAAATTGTCGAACGGCGCGAAGATCGCGGTGTCGAGCGGACGCGCATCTTGAGAGGCCAGCACCACGGCGCGAATCCAGATTTGCTCGCCGCTTTCGTTTGGATAAGTCACCTTGGTTGCGTCGAGCCGCGCCTCCCACGTGGGCGGGCCGGTGACAGAGCGGTGGGCGAATGGCTGGCCGAGCAACAACAACAAGCCCGCCGCGACCATCGCCAGTGCCGCCCCGGCCGCTGCGGGCTTCAACAGGCGACGACGCAGAGGCGCCTCAGCTCCTTTGGCAGCATCCTCGTGTCCACCAGCAGCCGCCTCGTCCTCGCCGCCCAGCGGCACAAGTGTGCAGCGTCGCGCATGAAAGCGCTCCTGCCGCTTGCCCTTGACGACCTCTTCGTCACCGTAGAGCCGTTTCAGTTCGTCAGGCAGCGCCTCGTAGGTCGCGGGGTCGACCAGCAATTGGCCTTTGTTGGCAGCCGATTCGAGACGCACTGCGCGAGCAATTGTCGAGCCAACGATCCGCCGCTTCTCCGGGATCATCAGGACAATCCCGGTGGCTGCTCCCATGCGGAACCAGCGCTTGGCGAGCGCCGTCGTTTTCGTCTCGTTGTAGTGCAGCGTGCTGTTCTGCACGGCCTCGGCAAAGCCGTGCATGACTGCGGGATCGTCAAACAGCAGGATCGCATTGTCGCCGGCTGTCCCGAGCACCGCCTCGTCGCGGCTCAGACCAACGGCTGCCAATCCGGTATCGACAAACGATTGAACCTGGTCCTCAAAGGTCTTGACCGCGACGACATCGAGGTTCTCTTCGATCATCCGGGCGACATCGCTGTAGGCGACGAGGTCCATCTCGAGGACGGTCTTGGTCGTATCGTGCTGCACTGCCCGGTCGGGCGTCTCTTCCATCGGTGCCATCGCACGGAAAATGGGCGCATTTAGCGTAGCGGATCGCGGAGCAAAGACAATTGTACACACGCCGTTTGCCCCGCCGATTTCAACGCGGCGGTGCTCGGGTATGTTATCTCCGGCCGCGCAAAACCGGCCACGCAAAGGAGACGCCGATGGGCGATTTGATCACCCGACCGCTGATCGAGATCGCCGCCGCATTGCGCGCGCGAGCGGCAACGGCGCCGGACCTGGTGGAGCAGGCGATCGCCCGGCACGACCGCTTTGGCGAGCTACTCCACGCCTACTGCCTGTGGACGCCGGATCGGGCCCGTGCCGCTGCCCGCGCGGCGGATGCGGCGTTTGCCGCCGGCGCGGTCGCGGGGCCGCTGCAAGGCATCCCGGTATCGATCAAGGACCTGTTCGCCGCCGAGGGCTTCCCGTGCTTTGCCGGGTCGAGCCGACGGCTGCCGGCGGACCCGTGGGAACGCGACGGGCCGCTGGTCGCCGCGTTGCGGCGCCAGCTCGGTGTGATAACCGGCAAGACGCACATGGTCGAGTTCGCCTTTGGCGGCACCGGCCTCAACAGCCATCACGGCGCGCCGCGCAACCCGTGGGATGCAGCGGCGCATCGCTCGCCCGGCGGCTCGTCGAGCGGTGCCGGGGTCAGCCTGCTCGAAGGTTCGGCGCTGCTCGCGTTTGGCAGCGATACCGCCGGCTCGGTGCGCATTCCCGCGTCGATGACGGGCACCGCCGGGCTTAAAGTGACACTCGGCCGTTGGTCGACGGACGGCGTCGTGACGCTCAGCCACAGCTTCGACACGCCCGGGCTGCTGGCCCGCAGTGCGGCCGACATCGCTTACGGATTTGCCGCGCTCGACCCGGCGCTCGGCGACGCGGAAGGCTTCCTTGCAAAATGCGCCACCCTCTCGCTCGACCGGGTTCGGATCGCGATCGACGACCCGTTCTTCTGGCGCGACTGCGACCCGGGCATCGCCGAGGCCGCGTGCGAGGCGGTGGAAGCGCTGGGACGGCAGGGGGCGGTACTGCGTCCGGCGCCGCTCCCCGAAGCAGCCGAGGCCTACGCCGTCTTCCTCGACGGCGGGGTCAGCGCCATCGAGTTGCGCAGCTTTCTCGACCGCGAGCTGCCCGAGTGGCTGGACCGGCTCGACCCGGTCATGGCGCCGGTGGTGTGCGCCGCCGAAACGCTCAGCGCCCGCGACTACCTGGCCCGGCTCGGGCGGCTGCGGGCGCTGGCCCGCCGTGCGGCGCCGCGCTTCGACGGGGTCGACGTCATCGCCACGCCGACCTTGTGCATCACACCGCCGGTGCTGGCGGCGCTCGGCAGCGCGGAGGCCTACCTCGCGGCAAACCGCCGGATCGTGCGCAATACCGTCGCGGTGAACTATCTGGGCCTCTGCGCTATCACCATGCCCATCGGCCGCGACCGCGCCGGGATGCCGGTCGGGCTGCAATTTATCGCCCCGCCCTGGGCCGAGGAAAAGCTGCTCGCCGTCGCGCTCGCCGCGGAACGCGCCCTCGGCACCGCCGCCGACCGCCTCGGCACCCCGCCGGCGCTGGCGGCATGAGTGCGAACCGGCTTTCTTGGACGCCAGGGCGGCGGCAGAATGTCTCGTCACTTGCCGCCGCGAGGGTTTTGATGCTCGCCGATCGATACGGGCTTGCCCTATCCACCACTTCGACCGATGCCCGCGACGCCTTTATCGAAGCGACCGACTTGGCGCTGACCCTCTATCCCGGCGCGGTCGAGGCCTATGACCGCGCCATCGCCGCCGATCCCGGTTTTGCCCTCGCCTATGCCGCCAAGGCTCAGGTTGTGCTGCGCCAGGGCGATGCCGCGGCGGCGCGTACGGCGTTGGCTGCGGCCAAGGACGCCGCTGCGGCAGCGTCCGATCGCGAACGCAGCCACATCGCATTTTTCGATCTTGTCTTTGCCGGCGACACCGACGCCGCGATCGCGGCCTTGCACCGGCACCTCGCCGCTTGGCCGCGCGACGCGCTGGTGGTCGCGGCTGCCGCCAACCCCAACGGCGTGATCGGCGGCTCGGGCCGGATCGGACAGAAGCGCGACATCGCGCTGCTGATGGACAGCCTCGCGCCGCATTACGACGAGGATTTCTGGTTTCTCGCCTATCATGCGATGGCGCTGTCCGAGGACGGCCGGCTCGCGGCCGCGCGTCCGAAGATCGAGCGGTCGCTGGCGGCCAACCCGAACAACGCGCACGGCGCGCATGGCTTTGCGCATATTTGCTACGAAAGCGGCGATATCGGCACCGGCCGCTCTTTTCTCTCCGCGTGGCTCACGACGTATCCGCGCGACGGGTTCTTTTATGGTCATCTGAGCTGGCATCGCTCGCTGTTCGAACTGCAGCTCGGCGATTGGGCAGCGGCGTCGGCGCTTTACCACGATGCCATCGCGCATCGCCGCCACAGCGGCGGGCCGCAACAAAAAGTATCGGACGGCGCAGCCTTTTTATGGCGCTCGGAGCTCGCCGGTTATCCGCGCGACAGCGAAGCCTGGCGCAACCTGTACGATTACGCGCAGGGCGCACTGCCGCGGCCGGGCAGCGGGCTGGCCGACCTGCACGTCATCCTGATCCGGGCCGTCCTGCGCGACGACGCCGGCCTGGCCGCGCGCACCGGTCAGCAGGAACGCCTGGCGCGGCAGGGCCGGTATCCCTCGCGCGACTACCTTCCGGTCTTGGCGCGCGGATTTGCGGCCTTCGAACGCGGCGATTTTGCCGCGGCGATCGACGCGCTGGGACCGCTGGCGGG
>JAFAWI010000098.1 GCA_019241915.1 Alphaproteobacteria bacterium | reverse complement strand
CAACTGCAGGTCGGGTGCGGCGAGACCCTCGCGGCTGCGCGTGAACACCATCGCCGAGGTGACGCCAAAGGTCAGCGCGCCGGTGCCGACGGTGGCGAACTTGACCGCCTCGCGCATCACCCGAAGGCCCCGCGCGAGCTGGTTGATGGTTACTGCGTCGCGCACCCGGTGCGAGATGCGCACCACATAGTGGTCGTTGAGGTTGGCGCCGACGCCGGGCAGGTCGTGCACCACCGGCACCCCGATCGATTGCAGATGCGCCGCCGGCCCGATGCCGGAAATCTGCAGCACATGGGGCGAGTTGACCGCACCGCCTGAGAGGATCACCTCGCGCGACGCGCTGAGCTGGCGATCGACCCCGTTCCGGCGGAACGCGACGCCGGTGCAGCGCCTGCCGTCGAACAGCAGTTTGGTGACGAGCGCGTCGGTCTCGACCCGCAGATTGCTGCGCCCGCGCGCTTCGCGCAGAAAGGTCTGCGCGGTCGAGCCGCGCCACTTGCCGCGCCGCGTCATCTGCGAATACGCGACCCCCTCCTGCTGCTTGCCGTTGTAGTCGGGGGAGAACGGATGGCCGGCCTGTTTCGCGGCTTCGACAAAGGCGTGGGTCAGCGGCAGGATCGTCCGGTAGTCCTCGACGATCAACGGCCCGCCCTTGCTGCGGAATTCCGGGTCGCCGCTGCCGCGATAGGTCTCCGACTTCTTGAAGAAGGGTAGCACCTCGTCATAGCTCCAGCCGCGGCAGCCCATCTGCGCCCAGTTGTCGTAGTCCATCGGATTGCCGCGGACATAGAGCATCCCGTTGATCGAGCTGGTGCCGCCCAGGGTCTTGCCCCGCGGCCATTGCAGCCGGCGCCCGCCGGTGCCGGGCTCGCCCTCGGACAGGAAATTCCAGTTGATCTTGGCGTTGTTGAGGACGCGCAGCACCCCGGCCGGGACGTGGATCCAGATGTCGCGGTCAGGCGGGCCGGCTTCGAGCAGCACCACCTTCGCGCCGTCCTCGGAGAGCCGACTGGCAACGACGCAGCCGGCCGAGCCGGCGCCGATGACGATGTAGTCCGCGTCCATGCGTCCGCTCCCCCGCGACAGGCCGTCGCCAGTCTAGGCGGCGGCGATGGCCGCGACCAGCGCACGCACCGTGGCCTCCGGGTCCGTGGCGCGCATGACTTCGCCCATCACCGCGATGCCGGCGGCGCCGGCGTTGAGGCAGGCGGCGGCATTGGCCGGGGTGATCCCGGCCAGTGCGACGACGGGGCCGCCCGCTGCGGCGACGGCAGCGGCAAGCCCGTCGAGCCCCAGCGCCGGACCGTATCCAGGCTTGCTGTCGCTGACGAATACCGGGCTGATCGTGACGTAATCGGCGCCGGCGGCGAGAAGCGTCGCGGCCTCGGGGGCGGCATGGGTCGAGACGCCGATCAGCGCGCCGGGCAGCCGCGCGCGCGCCGCCGCCGGATCGCCGCCCGACGGCAGATGGAGCCCGCCCGCGCCGGCCGCAATGGCGGCCTCGATGTCGTGATGCACGGTCACGGTCGCGCCATAGGACCGCCCCAACGCCACCAACTCACCCAGCAGCCCCCGCCGCTCCGCCGCCGGCAAATCCTTTTCGCGCAGGCTGAACCAGCGGCAGCCGCCGCGAAACGCGGCCGCCGCGACCGCGCTCAGCGGCAGGCGCGCCTGCGCGCGGTCCGAGATGACGAGAAGCCGCGGGGCGGGAAGAAGCGGCAATCACCCTCCCCGTGCCCGACGGCATGGGCCCCCTCGCTCTCCCGCCATGCGGGAGAGGGTGGATCGCGGCGGCATCGCCGGTGCGCGACGGGTGAGGGTTGTCATCCGGCCGCCGTCAGCTCGCGCGCCGACAGGCGTTCGAGGTTCCGCAGCCGGTCGAACAGCACTTCCGGCGCGATCCGCGCCTGCCCGGCCGCCAGGCAGGTGCCGAACTTGACGAACAGCTCGTCGTCGGAGAGCGGCAGCTCGGCGGCGCCGCGGGCGCGGTGCACCTGTGCGGTTTCGAGCCGCTCCCCGCTGGTCAGTTCGAGCCGCACCTGGTCGTAGACCGACGCGCCGGAGATTTCCGGGTCGTAATTCTGGTTGGTCTCGACCGTGACCTTTCGCATCAGCGCCTGCACGTCGGGACGGCGGATGAAATCGTCATTGTATTCGGCGAGCGTCGCTCGGCCGGCGATCACCGAAGCGGCCATCGCGAATTCCATGCTGAACTTGCCTTCGAGTGCCGTCTGCGGCTGGTGGTTGCGCAGCATCATCGCCCGTGTGTCGCTGATCTGCGCGGCGATCAGGCCGATTTCGTCGGGCTTGAGCGGCCGCTCCTTCAGCAGGTCGAGCATCCCGTCGAGCGAGCGGTGCACCGCGTAGCAGGCCGGATATTTCTTGATGCTGAGCCGGTGCTTGACGATGTACCAGGGTTGCCCCGGCGCCGCCGGAGTCTCGCGGTCGACGCGGCCCGCGGGCGAGACGGCGGCGAGAAAGCCCTGCGGGTGTTCGAGCGCGTCGGCCGAGGCGGTAAAGCCGGCTTCGGCCATCCGCGCCGCGACAAGCCCCGCATGCGCCGCGCGGCCGGCGTGAAACGGCTTGGTCATCGTGCCGAAATTGGCCATCAGCCCGCCGGCCTGCGACGCGGCAAGGGCCAGCGCCATCGTGCTCTTGTCGGTGTCGAGCGCGCGGAGCCGGGCACACGCCGCCGCCGCGGCAACCGCGCCAAAAATCCCGGTCGGATGCCAGCCTTTGGGCCGCTGGTCGTCGCGGTCGCGCCACGACAGCTCGGCCCAGGCCTCGTAGCCCGCGACATAGGCAGCGATCATCTCGCTGCCGGCGGAGCCGAGTTCCTCGGCCTCGGCGAGGATCGCCGGCACCAGCACGGTCGAGGGATGGCCGCGCACCGCGACATCGTCGTAATCGAGCGCGTGCGCCGCGGTGCCGTTGATCCACGCCGCCTCGGGCGGCGGCGCGGTCTCGCCGGTGAAGTACAGCGTCGCGTTGCCCGGCGGCGGGCTCAACACCTGCTTCAGCAGCTGCGGCGCCTCGTCGCGCGAGCCGGCGATCATCGTCGCGATCGTGTCGATAAACCCGGTGCGGGCGACCGCGATCGCCTCCGGCGGCAGTTGCTGGAACGAAACGCCGGCGACAAAGCCGGCGAGATCGCGGGTCAAGGGCATCGCGTTCCTCCTGTCTGCGGCAGTATCGCGCGTTTCGCCGCGCCGGTGGCAAGCCTTGTCTCGCTGACGGGTTTGCGCGATGAAGGCGCATGACGATGCGCGCGCTGATCACCCGGCCGAGGGCCGACGCAACGTCTTTGGCGGATCAGCTGGCGCGGCGCGGGTTCGAGCCGGTGATCGAGCCGATGATCGAGATCGTGCCGCGCGGCGATGCCTTGCCGAGCCTCGATGCGGTCCAGGCGGTGCTGTGCACCAGCGCGAATGGCGTGCGCGCCCTGGCGGCTGCATCCCCGCGGCGCGATCTTGCGCTGCTCGCGGTCGGCGACGCCAGCGCGCGCGCCGCGCGCGAAGCGGGCTTCGCCCGCGTCGACAGCGCCGGCGGCGATGTCGCGGCGCTGGCGCGGCTCGCCCGCGAACGTTTGCGTCCCGAAGCCGGCCGTCTGCTGCACATCGCCGGCAGCGACATCGCCGGCGACCTGGCGGTCGCGCTTGGGCGGCGGGGTTTTCTGGTGGAGCGCGCGGTGCTTTACGACGCGCGCGCCGCGACCGCGCTGAGCCGCGCGACGGCGCGGCTGATCGCGGACGGCGCGATCGGCCTGGCGCTGTTCTTTTCGCCGCGCACCGCCGCGATCTTTGCCCGGCTGGCGAGCGCAGCCGGGGTCGCCGCCGGTCTCGGCGCAACGACCGCGCTCGCGATCAGCGCCGCAGCGGATACCGCGCTTGCCGGGCTGCCGTTCCGCCGCCGGCTGGTGGCAGCGGCGCCGACCCAGGCCGCGCTGCTGGCGCTCGCCGACATGGCGATTGCCCCCGGCGAGCGGCTTGCGCTGAGCCATCCGGCATGAGCGAGACGCCGCCAGAGCCACGCCGGCGGGGTCCGCGCCGCCCGGGTTCCGACGTCCCGGCCGGGGAAGAGGCCGCCGCAAAAACCGCGAGCCTGTCGGCGGCCGAGACGACACCGTCTGTGGCGCCCGACGCACAGGTCGCGAGCCCGCCGCGGCTCGGCGAACCGCGACCGCGGCGGCGCGCGCCCTGGCTGATTGCGGCAGTGGCCGCCGTCGCGATCGTCGCGGCGGCTGTTGCCGCCAGCCCGTTCTGGGCGCCTCCCGTCATGCGGCGGCTGCCCTGGGGCCAGCCTGCGCCGACAGCGAAGCCGGCTGCGCCGACCCCGCCGGCTCAAGCCGCCGCCGCACCGGCGCCCGATCCGGCGCCCGATCCGGCGATTGCCTCTATCCGGACACAGGAGGCGCAGAATGCGGCGGCGGTGCAGCAATTGGGGCAACGGCTGGCGGCGCTGGAAGCCAAGCCCGCCCCGGCGCCGCCGCCCGATCTGGCGCCGCTCCAGCAGCAGCTTGCCGCGCTGAGCAAGGCCAACGCCGACCTGGTGGCCAGCGTCGCGGCGCTGCAAAAGGCGGCGCAGAGCCAGCCCGCCGCGGATCCGCGCAACACAGCGCTGGCGCTGGTGCTGCTGCAGATCCGCGAGGCGGTCGACATCGCCCGGCCCTTTGCCGACGAATACCAAGCGCTGCTGGCGCTGGCCGGCGGCCGACCCGAGATCGTCGCGGCGGCCCAGCCGCTCGGCGGCGCCGCAACGGGCGGCGTCGCCAGCCGCGCCGCGCTGGCGCAGCGGCTGCGCGAGCTGGCGCCAAAGATCGCCACCGCCAAGCTGCCGCCAGGCGCGGGATGGAAGTCGCAACTGGTGGCGAAACTGCGCGGGCTGGTGACGATCCGGCGTATCTCGGGCGAGGCGCAAAGTCCGGCCGAGGCCGCAGTGGGCGCCGCGGAGCGCGCGATGGCGGGGGGCGACGTCGGCGGCGCGATCGACGCGTTGTCGGGTCTTGAAGGCCCGGCGCAGGCGGTGGCCGAGCCGTGGCTGCGGACCGCCCGCCAGCGGCTTGCGGTCGAAGCCGCGCTGCGCCAGGTCGAGGCGGCGCTGACCGCAGCAATGGCGGCACCCGCACCGCCATCCGCCGGCAAGGGTTGATGCGCCGGCTGCTGGCGCTCCTGGTCCTGGCGGTCATGGCGATCGTCGCGGCGACGATCGCCAGCCAGCCGGGCACCGTTGCGCTTGCCTGGGGCAACTGGGAGATCGGCACCTCGGTTGGCGTACTCGCGGCGGTGCTGGCCGTCGCGGCGGTCGCCTTGTGGCTGCTTTTTCTGCTGGCGGCCGGGCTGTTTCGGCTGCCGCGGCGATTTCGCCGCAACCGCCGCGAGCGCCGGCGCCGCGCCGGCGAACTGGCGCTGACGCGGGGCATGGCGGCGCTGGCGGCCGGCGACGCCGGCGCGGCACAGCGTTACGCCGCCCGAGCGGAGCTGCTGCTCGAAGGCGCGCCGCTCGCCCTGATGCTGGCAGCGCAGGCAGCCGAGTTGGGCGGCGACGAGGGCGCGGCGCGGCAGCGGTTTCTCGCGCTGAGCGGCGAGAAGGAGGCGGCCTTCTTCGGTCTGCGCGGCTTGATCGGCCAGGCACTCAAAGATGGCGCGGAAGACGAGGCGTTGCGGCTCGCGGCCCGGGCGCGGGCGCTGCGGCCCAACACGCGCTGGGCATTCGAGACGCTGTTTGCGCTGCAGACGCGGGCGGGCCGCTGGCAGGAGGCGAGCGAGACGCTGGCGGACGCGGCGCGACGCCAGCTGCTGCCCGCGGCCCGCGCCGAACATCACCGCGGCATTATCGCCCAGGAGCTCAGCCGGATCGCCGAAACGGAGGGCGACCTTCGGCGCGCGGTGAACCTCGCGGCGAGCGCCGACAACGCCGTGCGCGACCTGCCAGGGCCGGCGGTGCGGCATGCCCGGCTGCTGATCGCGGGCGGGCATCGCCGCGCCGCGCGCCGGGTTGTGGAGCAGGCATGGCGGCGTGCGCCACATCCCGAGTTGGCCCAAGTCTGGGCCGAACTCGGCGACACCGGCGGCGCGCTGCATGTGGTGACGTGGTTCGAGCGGCTGGCGGCGCTCAATCCCGAGTCCGGCGCGAGCGCGGTGGCCGTCGCCGAGGCGGCGCTGGCCGCACAGCTGTGGGGCGAGGCGCGGCGGCATCTCGGCCGGGCCATCGCCGCAACCACCGGGGCGCCGGCGCGCCGGCTATGCCTGTTGATGGCGCGGCTTGAGGAGAGCGAGCACGCGGATAACGCCGCGGCGCGCGCATGGCTTGACCGGGCGGTCGACGCGTCAGCCGACCCGGCCTATATCTGCGCCCGCTGCGGTGCGGTGAACGACCGCTGGACCGCGCTGTGCGGCTGCTGCCGCAGCTTTGACGCGCTCGCCTGGCGGAACCCGTCGCGGCAGCCGCCGCCGGTAGCGGCGGTGCCGGACCTGCCGGCGATACCGCAAGCGGCGGTCGGAGCGAGCGCGGCGGCGCTCGAAGCCGGCCGCGCCTAGAGCCGGACCCCGCCGCGTCATGGCGGCGGCGCGGCGATATGTGTATGCTCAATGAGGATCGGCGGCTGCGGCTGCACCTCGGGCAGGGGACCCGACATGACGAAATTGGCGATCATCGGCGCGCTGGCACTGCTGGCCATTCCGCTTTCCGTCCGCGCCGACCCGCAGCGCGAGGCCGAGATCAAGGAGGCGCTGCGCGTGCAGCAGCTGATCTGCAATGCAATGGCCGATGTGCGGGCCCGCGGCGCCGGCTATGCCGACAACAATTTCTCGCTGTGCTTTATCGGCCTTGAGGAGCTGCGCGCGGAGTATCTGCAGGCGGCCGACGCGGGCCGCGTCACCGCAGCCGCGGCCTTGGCGGCGGCACGTTCCGGCCCCGCCCGCGCCGACGGCCTTCGCTAGCCGACCGTACGGCGGGGAACGGCTTGGCGGCGGCCGGACAATCGGCTAATAAGCCGCCGGCCAAAACTCCGGCGCCCCGATAGCTCAGCGGTAGAGCACCCGCTTCGTAAGCGGTAGGTCGTCTGTTCAAATCAGACTCGGGGCACCACCTCTTTCAAAGCGGCATATCTGGTCTAGGCTTTCTCGTCTCGGGCTAGCAGCGGGGCTACTAGAGAGGATGGGGGCCTCATTGAAGCGTGGAGAAGGTCGGCACGCCGGGCGCGATTTCGATCAGCCCTCCCCGGTGACAACGCCGGGGGCCCGCAGGGCGGTGCCGTGCCGCAAAACAACCGGCGCAGGCGCTTCAATGAGGCCCCGGCGTTGTCACCGGGGATGGGCCCGATACCGCCAAAACGGGCCGACATTCCGGGCGAGGCTTCAATGAGGCCCCGGCGGTGTCACCGGGGATGGAAGTTACAGCTCGGAAATTATTAAGCTGTACCTGTTGCTTCAATGAGGCCCCGGCTTTGTCACCGGGGATGGGCTGAGCAGCGCCGGATCGAACGGTTCGCTCTTGAGCCCGCTTCAATGAGGCCCCTGCTTTGCCACCGGAGATGGCGAAAGCCCCTGCGCCGATCCCCACAGATTGTTGAGGCTTCAATGAGGCCCCGGCTTTGTCACCGGGGATGGGCGAGGGCTGGGGCACCTTCACGCTGATCAAGGGCGAGCTTCAATGAGGCCCCGGCTTTGTCACCGGGGATGGCGGATCGGCTTCCACAGGGTCCGCGACCTCGACCACGCTTCAATGAGGCCCCGGCTTTGTCACCGGGGATGGCGAAAGCCCCTGCGCCGATCCCCACAGATTGTTGAGGCTTCAATGAGGCCCCGGCTTTG
>JAFAWI010000600.1 GCA_019241915.1 Alphaproteobacteria bacterium | reverse complement strand
GCAGGGTCTCGCGCGCGGCGGCGCGCATTTTGGGCAAGACGCCGAGCTCGCCGATCTTGAGCGAGATTTCGTGGTGCTCGGCCTCGTAGCCGAACGAGCCGGCCATGCCGCAGCAGGTCGAGTCGAAGGTTTCGACGTCGAGTCCTGTGATCAGTCTCAGTGCATCGGCGGCTGCGCCGGCGCTGCCGAACGCCCTCTGGTGGCAATGGCCGTGCAGCAGCGCAGTCCTGCCGGGCATGGCGGCGAGCGGCAGGTCGAAGCGGCCCGCCTTGCGCTCGCTCTCGACAAATTCCTCGAAGAGCTGCGCGTGGGCGGCGAGGGCCTTGGCGTCGTCGCCGGGCAGCAGGGCCGGGTATTCGTCGCGCAGAGTCAAAAGGCACGACGGTTCCAGCCCGACGATCGGGATGCCGGCGGCGGCCGCGGCCTTGAGTGCGGCAAGGGTGCGGCGCGCCTCGGCTTTGGCTTCGTCGATGAGGCCGGCGGCGAGAAAGGTGCGGCCGCAGCACAGCGGACGGCCGACACCCGGTTCCGGCGTGGTGACGCGGTAGCCGGCGCGGGTCAGCACGCGTTCGGCGGCTTCGGCGTTCTCCGGCTCGAAATAGCGGTTGAAGGTGTCCACCAGCAGGACGACCTCCATCTCCCTCTCCGCCCCAGGAGGCGGAGAGGGCCCTCCCTCTCCCACCGTCCGGCGGAGAGGGGCTTGTGCGGCGGCGCCGCGGTAGATGTGCGGCGCCCAGTGAGGCAGGGGGCGCGCGGCGCTGAGGCCGAACAGGCGCTGGCCGATCCGAGCCAAAAGGCCGCCGGGTTTGCGCAGGTTGAGGAAGCCGGAAAACACCGCCGCGACCGGGGCGTAGCGCGGCAGGTAGGCGATCAGCCGGTCGCGCAGCGTCAGCCTGTGGCGCTTCCTGTACTGCGCGAGGAATTCGAGCTTCATCTTCGCCATGTCGACGCCGGTTGGGCATTCCCGGCGGCAGCCCTTGCACGAGACGCACAGCGATAGGGTCTCGGCCATCGCGTCCGAGGTCAGCGCCTCGGGGCCGAGCTGGCCCGACAGCGCCAGGCGCAAGGTGTTGGCGCGGCCGCGGGTCAGGTGCTGCTCGTCCCCGGTCGCGCGGTATGACGGGCACATGACGCCGGGGTCGGATTTGCGGCAGGCGCCGTTGTTGTTGCACATCTCGGCGGCGCTGGCGAAGCCGCCCCATTCCGACCAGTCGAACGCGGTCTCGACCGGCTCCTGGCGGTAGCCCGGCCTGAACCGCAGCAGGCTGCGGTCGTCCATCTTGGGCGGGCGGACGATCTTGCCGGGGTTGAAGAGGTTGTCCGGGTCGAACTTGTCCTTCACCTCTTCGAAGGCGCGGACGATGCGGCTGCCGTACATCGGTTCGAGAAATTCCGAGCGGACGATGCCGTCGCCGTGCTCGCCCGAGTGCGAACCCTTGTATTCGCGCACCATCGCGAAGGCTTCCTCCGCGATCTCGCGCATCTTTTTGACCTCAAGCTCCTGCTTGAGGTTGAGCACCGGCCGGACGTGCAGCGTGCCGACCGAGGCATGGGCGTACCAGGTGCCGTTGGTGTTGTGCTTGTGAAAGACCTGGGTCAGCCGGTCGGTGTATTCGGCGAGGTCTTCGAGCCGCACCGCGCAGTCCTCGATAAACGAGACCGGTTTCCCGTCGCCCTTCATCGACATCATGATGTTGAGGCCTTCCTTGCGCACGTTCCACACCGCGCTCTGGAAGACCGGGTCAGTCGCCTCGATCACCGCGCCGGGGAAGCCGAGGTCGCCCATCAACTCGACCAGCTGCTTGAGGCGGCCGAGGTTGTCGTCGGCGTTGGGGCCGGCGAATTCGGTCAGGAGGATCGCGTCGGGTTGGCCCCGCACAAAGCGCTCGACCGTGGCGCGGAACATCGGGATGTCGCGCGCCAGCTCGATCATCGTGCGGTCGACGAGCTCGACCGCGGCCGGGCCGAGCTTGACGATGTGCTGGGTCGCGTCCATCGCCGCATAGAAGGTCGGAAAGTGGCAGATGCCGAGCACCCGGTGCGGCGGGATCGGCTGCAGGTCGAGCTCGATTTCCGTGAAGAAGGCGAGGGTGCCTTCTGAGCCGACGAGCAGGTTCGCCATGTTGTGGCCTGAGCCCGTTCCGGTGGGGGCCAGCATGTCGATGTTGTAGCCGCCGACCTTGCGCAGCAGCTTGGGGATGCGCGCGTCGATCTCGTCGGCCTCGCGCCGGT
>JAFAWI010000609.1 GCA_019241915.1 Alphaproteobacteria bacterium | reverse complement strand
GCGACATGCGACACCGCGGCCGAGCCGGCGCGCTTCTTCAGCTATCGGCGAGCCTGTCTTGCGGGCGAGCGCGATTACGGCCGCGCCCTCGCTGCGATTGCGCTCGCGCCGTAAACTCGTCCCGATGCCGTATCTCATCATGTTTGCCGCGGTCTGCGTGCTGGGGCTCTTGGTCACGTGCGCGCTGACGTTATGAGTCCGGCGCGGCGGGTTGTTCGGGTGCCGGCGTCATTGCTCGCGGCGGCGCTGCTGGCCGCATGCCAGCCTTTGCCGCACCCGTTCGCCGGCGACCGGCCGCCCCCCGCCCTGCTGGCGGTGCCCGACAGTTTCGACATATCGGTCGGCGAGATTTCAGGGCAGCCGGCCGCGGTCGCCGGCCAGCTGTCCGCGGCGATCGCGCACGAATTGCTGCGGCGCAACATCCCGGCGAGCGACAAGACCACGAGTCGCAGCAGTTTTCGCTTTGAAGGCCGTCTGGAGGAGAGTGCCGAAGAGCACGCAAAGCCGGGGCTGACGCTGGCGTGGCAGCTGCGCGACCCGACCGGCTTTACGGTGCTCCGGCGCAGTGAACACGCGCCGCACGCAGGCCGCGGCCGCAGCGGCGGCGAGGATGCGCCGGTCGCGCAACTCGCCTCGGCCGCGGCCGGATCGCTTGCCGCACTGCTGGTCGATAAGTCCGCGCCGCGCGAGGCGCCTGTCGGCGGGCGCACGCGCGTGGCGATCCGCAAGGTGGCGGGCGCGCCCGGCGACGGTGACAGCGCGCTTGCCGCCTCTCTTACTGCGCTGCTCAAGCGGCGCGATATCGAACTGGTCGATGCGGCCACGGGCCGCCCGGATCTGGCCATCGACGGCGAAATCACCGTCGAGCCGGCCCGCGACAACAAGCAGCACGTCAAGATCGTCTGGCGGCTGGCGCGCGGCGCGGGCGGCGAGATCGGACAGGTGGCGCAGGAAAACGACGTGCCGCGCGGCCGGCTCGACGGCGCGTGGGGCGATGTTGCTTACAGCGTGGCGATGGCGGCCGAAGGCGGGATCATGCAGCTGGTCGCCCGCGGCAGCCCCGCGACAGCCGCCGCCGCGGCGCCCGTTCCGCCGCCGCGGGCCGAGGCCGCCGACACGCCGTCGGCGGCCAACGCGGTTGCCGCTTCCGGGCCCGTCGTGCGCGGCAATATCGCCGCCCCCGAAGTCAACCTGCCGACGGTCAATGTCGGGCCGGACACGCTGCCAAAGCCGCTGTCGGCGCCCGACGTGCCAGTGGTGCTGCCTTACCGCGGCGTGCCGCTGCCGCCGCATTGAGCAAACCCGCTCGATTGCCTCGCAGGCGGCGCTTTATTACAATTCGATGTGCGTGATGCCACGGGACCCGGCCCGTGGCGCGCGCGAATGGCCGCCGCCCTATGAAAATCCTGTCGTGCAACAGCAATCGGCCGCTCGCCGAAGCGATCTCGGCCTACTTGAAGCTGCCGTTGACGCAGGCCAGCGTGCGCCGCTTTTCGGACATGGAAGTGTTTGTCGAGGTTCAGGAAAACGTGCGCGGCGAAGACGTCTTTGTAGTCCAGTCGACGTCGTATCCGGCGAACGATCACCTGATGGAGCTGCTGGTCACCCTGGACGCGCTGAAGCGCTCCTCGGCCCGGCGCATCACCGCGGTGATCCCCTATTACGGCTATGCGCGACAGGACCGGAAGACCTCGTCGCGTTCGCCGATTTCGGCCAAGCTCGTCGCCAATCTGATTACCGCCGCCGGCGCCGACCGCGTGCTGACGCTCGACCTGCACGCACCGCAAATCCAGGGTTTCTTCGACATCCCGGTCGACAATCTTTACGCCTCGCCGGTACTGACCAAGGAAATCCGCGAGAGCCACGCCAAGCAGGAACTGGTGATCGTCTCGCCCGATGTCGGCGGTGTGCTGCGTGCCCGCGACATCGCGCGCCGCGTCGACGCCGACCTCGCGATCATCGACAAGCGCCGCGAGCGCGCCGGCGTCTCGGAAGTGATGAACATCATCGGCGATGTCGAAGGCCGCCACTGCATCCTCGTCGACGACATCGTCGACAGCGCCGGGACGCTGTGCAACGCCGCGCAAGCCTTGATCGACGCCGGGGCCAAGACGGCTTACGCCTATGTCACGCATGGCGTCCTGTCAGGCGGCGCGGTCGCGCGGGTTTCGGCCTCGCCGATCGAGAAGCTGGTGCTGACCGACAGCATCGTCGCCACCGAGGCGGTGCGGCTGTCGCGCAACATCCGGCAGCTGACCATCGCGCCGCTGATGGCGGAGGCGATCCTGCGGATCAGCGAAGAGCGCTCGGTATCGAGCCTCTTCAATTGATTTCCGGGCCGCGAACGCGGTAAACCCCCGCGCCGGGCCGCGACGAAGTCGGGGCTGGCGGGCCGGCGCGCCCGCAATCCGTGCAGAGGAGTTGGAGTACGATGCCTGAGATCATCAGCCTCAGCGCCGAGCCCCGGGCCGATGTCGGCAAGGGCGCGGCGCGCGCAATTCGCCGCGCGGGGCGGGTTCCCGGCATCATCTACGGCGACGGCGAGAAACCGATGCCGGTCAGCTTCGAGCCGCGCGAACTGACGCGCGCGATCAACCGCGCCGGGTTTTTCGCCACCATCGTCGATGTCTCGGTCGACGGCGCGGTGCACCGCACGCTGGCGCGCGACGTCCAGTACCATCCGATCAGCGACGCCGCGTTGCATATCGATTTTATGCGGGTGGGCGCCGGCGCCGAGGTCCGGGTCAGCGTACCGGTCAGCTTTGTCAATCACGAGCAGGCGCCGGGGCTGCGACGCGGCGGCATCCTCAACATCGTCCGCCACAGCATCGACATCGCCTGTGCGGTCGATGCGATCCCCGACCGGCTGGTGGTCGATCTCGACGGTCTGGAGATCGGCGACAGCGTGCATATCGACGCCGTGACGATGCCCGATGGCGTGCGGCCGGTACTGACCTCGCGCGATTCGACCATCGCCAGCGTCGCGGCGTCGTCGGCGGTGCGCGAAGAGGCCGCGGCCGCCGCGGCCGCCGCCGCGACCGCCGTCCCGGTCGAGGAGGAAGGCGCCGCGCCGGCCGCTGCGGCGCCGGCCACGCCGCCGGCCGGAGGCGAAGGTTCGGCCTAGCCTCTCGGGATACCGGGATTGCCGATGCGCCTCATCGTCGGCCTCGGCAATCCGGGGCTGCGCTACGCCAAGAACCGCCACAATGTCGGTTTTGTCGCGGTCGATGCGATCGCGCGCCGGCACGGCTTTCCGGCCTTTCGCGACCGCTTCAAGGGCGAAT
The DNA here is from genome assembly GCA_019241915.1 of Alphaproteobacteria bacterium. Classification (GTDB taxonomy): domain Bacteria; phylum Pseudomonadota; class Alphaproteobacteria; order ATCC43930; family CGMCC-115725; genus DATARH01. The sequence continues at coordinate 7,062 of JAFAWI010000609.1, read as the reverse complement.
TGTCCGAAGGGGTTTTGGCCGGTGAAAGGCGGCTGCTGCTGAAGCCGCAGACCTTTATGAACGAGTCGGGCGAAGCGGTGCTGGCCGCGGCGAGCTTTTACAAAATCCCGCCATCCGAGATCGTCGTGATCCACGACGAGATCGACCTGCGGCCCGGCAAGCTGCGCGTCAAACGCGGCGGCGGCGCCGCAGGACATAACGGGTTGCGCTCGATCGACGCGCGGCTCGGGCAGGATTACTGGCGGGTGCGGATCGGCGTCGGCCATCCCGGCGTCAAGGAGCTGGTGCAGCCGTATGTGCTGCAGAATTTCACCGCCGACGAGATTTCCGGCTGGGCCGCGCCGTTGATCGACGCGATCGCCGAGCTGGTGCCGCTGCTGCTGGCGGGCGACGCCGCAGCTTTCATGAGCGGGATCGCCCGGCGCGTCACGCCGCCCGCGGAGCAAGACGACGAGGACGTGCCTTAAATGGGTTTCAACTGCGGCATCGTCGGCCTGCCCAATGTCGGCAAATCGGCGCTGTTCAACGCGCTGACCGCGACCGAGGCCGCCGAGGCGACCAAATACCCGTTCTCGACGCGCGAGGCCAATGTCGGCCGGGTCGCGGTGCCCGACGAGCGGCTCGAAGTCTGCGCGCGGCTGGCCAAATCGGCAAAGATCGTGCCGACGCAGCTCGAGTTCGTCGACATCGCCGGGCTGGTGCGCGGCGCGTCGAAGGGGCAAGGGCTCGGCAACGAATTTCTCGGCCGGCTGCGCGAGGTCGATGCGATCGCCCATCTCGTCCGCTGCTTTGAGGACGACAACGTCGTCCATGTCGAAGGCTCGGTCGACCCAATCCGCGACATCGAGACGGTCGAGACCGAGTTGATGCTCGCCGACATGGAAAGCCTGGAGCGCCGGCTGGCCGCGGCGCAGAAACGCGCGCGCGGCGGCGACAAGGAAGCGCGGGCACAGCTCGCGGTCATCGAGCCGGTTCTCGCGGGCCTGCAGGACGGCGTGCCGGCGCGCCGGGTCGAGCTGGCGCCGGAACAGCACGCCGAGTTGCGGACGCTGCAGCTGCTGAGCGCCAAGCCGGTGCTCTATATCGCCAATGTCGATGAGGGTGCGGCGGCCTCGGGCAACGAGCTGAGCCGGCGGGTCGCCGATTACGCCGCCGCGCAGGGCGCCGACACCGTGGTGATTGCCGCCGCGATCGAGGCCGAGCTCGCGGTGCTGGCCGACGCCGCGGAGCGGCGCGAATTTCTCGCCGCGCTGGGTCTCGGCGAGACCGGGCTCGACCGGGTCATTCGCAGCGGTTACGCGCTGCTCGACCTGATCACCTTTCTCACCGCCGGACCGAAGGAGGCGCGCGCCTGGACCATCCCGCGCGGCACCAAGGCACCGCGCGCCGCGCGCACCATCCACAGCGATATCGAAAAGGGGTTTATCCGCGCCGAAACGATCTCCTACGCCGATTTTGTGGCGTGCGGCGGCGAGCAGGGCGCCAAGGACGCCGGCAAGATGCGCCTCGAAGGCGCCGATTACGTCGTCCAGGATGGCGATGTGATGCATTTCCGCTTCAACGTTTAAGGCGGGGCGAAGCGATGGCGAACGCGGCAGCGACCGGCAGCGCGATCGACAGCTGGGACAAAAGATGGGCGACCGACGCGGGGCGGGCCGATTGGCTCGAACCGCATCCGGCCGTGATGGCGCTGCTGCCCGAGTTGCGGGCACGCGGGGCGCGGACCGCGCTCGACCTCGGTTGCGGTGTCGGCCGCCACGCGCTGCTGCTCGCCGAAGCCGGTTTCGCGGTCGAGGCCTTTGACGGCAGCGCAACGGGGCTCGACGTGCTGCGCCGGACCGCCGCGTCGCGCGCGTTTTCGATCGGCTTCCGGCACGGCAACGCCGATGCGCTGCCCTACGCCGACGGCAGCTTCGATTTCGTCCTGTCGTGGAACGTCATCTACCACGGCACGCTCGGCGATGCCGGTGCGCGGATTGCCGAGATCTGGCGCGTGCTGAAGCCGGGCGGCCTCTACCAGGGGACGATGCTGCCGACCCGCAACGTCAACTACGGGCGCGGCCGCCGCATCGCGCCGGAGACGTTTGTCGTCGACGGCCCCGACGCGGAACGCGGCCACCCGCACTGCTACTGCGATGCGGCGGTTCTGGTATCGCTGTTCAGCGGCTTCGAGCTGTTGAGCCTGACCCAGACCGAGCAGCGCAAGCCCGGCTCCTGGCACTGGAATGTCGTCGCCGAACGCCGGCCCGCCTAGGTTGGCCGTCACGATCCTGCGGATCGCAATGACGACCGGTCTGAAGTAGCGTCTTTCGATCGAGGGTGCGGGAAGCCGATGCGGGGGCTGTTGGGGATCGCGGCGCTGCTGCTGGTCGCCTGGGCCGTCAGCGAGGACCGCTGGCGGGTGCCGTGGCGCGTCGTGGTCGCCGGCGTGCTGCTGCAGGCCGCGCTGGCAGTGCTGCTGCTCAAGTTTCCGCCGGCGGCAAAGCTGTTCCTGCTGCTCAACGGCGCGGTCGAGGCGCTGCAGAAGGCGACCGACGCCGGCACCGGTCTGGTGTTCGGCTATCTCGGCGGCGCGCCGCTGCCGTTTGTCGAAACCGAGCCCGGGGCGGCCTTTATCTTCGCGTTCCGGGCGCTGCCGCTGGTGCTGGTGATCAGCGCATTGGCGACGCTGCTGTTCTATTGGGGCGTGCTGCAACGGGTGGTGCAAGGTTTTGCCTGGGTGCTGCGCCGCTCGGTCGGGATCGGCGGGCCGCTCGGCCTCGGCGCCGCGGTGCATATCTTTGTCGGCCATATCGAGGCGCCGCTGCTGATCCGGCCTTACCTGCTGCGCCTCGCCCGCGGCGAGCTGTTCGCGCTGATGAGCTGCGGCATGGCCGGGATCGCCGGCACCGTGATGGTGCTTTACGCCTCGATCCTCGGACCGGCGATCCCCGGCGCGCTCGGCAACATCCTGGTCGCCGCGGTGATCAGCACCCCCGCGGCGCTGGCGCTGGCGGCGCTGATGGTGCCGTTTCGCCCCGACCCGTCGGCGCCGGCCGAGCTCATCATCCACGACCCGCCGGTCAGCACGATGGACGCCATCGCCAAGGGGACGCGCGACGGCATCGTCTTCCTCGCCAATATCGTGGCGATGCTGGTGGTGCTGGTGGCGCTGGTTAGCCTGGTCAACGCGATGCTCGGACTGCTGCCCGACCTCGCCGCCGCGCCGATCACCTTGCAGCGCCTGTTCGGCTTCGCGTTCCGCCCGGTGGTGTGGCTGATCGGGGTGCCCGCAAACGAGGCCGCGACGGCGGCGCAGCTGCTCGGCACCAAGACCGTGCTCAACGAGTTCGTGGCCTATGTCGACCTCGCCAAGCTGCCGGCCGAGCGGCTCGGCGACCATTCGCGGCTGATCATGATGTACGCGATGTGCGGCTTTGCCAATTTCGGCAGCCTCGGCATCCTGATCGGCGGCATGGGCGCGATGGTGCCCGAGCGCCGCGCCGAGATCGTCGCACTCGGCCTGCGCTCGATCCTCTCAGGTACGATGGCGGGCTGCATGTCGGGCGCGCTGGTCGGTCTGCTCGTTTAACAGCAGGTGCACCTCCTGTTATCCTCCTGTTATCGCGCCTTTATCAGGAGGCGGCACCCGGCCGAAACAGGCGGCGTCGCGCAGCCGACGCGAGCGGGACTGCGCCCGCTGCCAGCCGCAGAACCGAAGATTGCCGTTGCGCAGCCAGTCAGCCGCAGCAGGCGTCATGACCGGATATATGTTCTTCAAATGTTCATCTTCAAGGGAGGATGAGAGCCGCAAGCGAAATGCGCGAAAGCGGCACGCCCGCGCGACGATGATTCTCCTGCCGACGCAAGGCTTGCAGGCTTATGATGCCGGCCGGCGACAGGCACAGGCGGGCACCCATGAGCGGCATTCCCCATTACATCGACGGCAAGCGCGTCGGCGGCAAAAGCGGCCGCGGCGGCGACGTGTTCAATCCGGCGACGGGCGAAAAAATCCGCCGCGTCGATTTCGCCAGCGCCGCCGAGGTCGACGCGGCGGTGCAATCGGCCGCCAAGGCGTTCCCGGCCTGGGCCGCGACCCCGCCGCTGACCCGCGCGCGCGTGCTGTTCAAGTTTCTCGAACTGCTGGCGCGCGACCACGACAATTTGGCGCGGGTCATCTCCGAAGAGCACGGCAAGGTGTTCTCCGATGCGCAGGGCGAGATCACCCGCGGCGTCGAGGTCGTCGAATTCGGCTGCGGCATCCCGCATCTGATGAAGGGCGAGTTCGCCGAGCAGGTCGGGCGCGGCATCGACTCGTGGTCGGTGCGCCAGCCGCTCGGCGTCTGTGCCGGGATCACGCCGTTCAATTTCCCGGCGATGGTGCCGATGTGGATGTTCCCGATGGCGCTCGCCACCGGCAACTGCTTCATCCTCAAACCGTCGGAGCGCGACCCGTCGGCCGGCCTCCGCATCGCCGAGCTGCTGACCGAGGCCGGGCTGCCGCCGGGTGTCTTCAATGTCGTCAACGGCGACAAGGAGGCGGTCGACGCGATCCTGCACCATCCGGGGATCGCCGCGGTGAGCTTTGTCGGCTCGACCGCGATCGCCGAGTACATCTACACCAACGCCGCGGCGGCCGGAAAACGGGTGCAGGCGCTGGGCGGTGCCAAGAACCACATGGTGGTGATGCCCGACGCCGACCTCGACCAGGCGACCGACGCGCTGATGGGCGCGGCCTACGGCGCCGCCGGCGAGCGCTGCATGGCGGTGTCGGTGGCGGTCGCGGTCGGCGGGGTCGGCGACAAGCTGCTCGACAAGCTGGTGCCACGGGTGCAGGCGCTGAAGATCGGCCCCGGCACCGACCCCGAGGCCGAGATGGGGCCGCTGGTCACCAAGCAGCATTACGACAAGGTGCGCTCCTACGTCGATCTCGGCGTGCAGGAAGGCGCCAAGCTGGTCGTCGACGGCCGCGGTCTCAAGCTCCAGGGCTACGAGAACGGCTATTTTCTCGGCGGCTGCGTGTTTGACGACGTGAGGCCCGAGATGCGCATCTACAAGGAGGAGATCTTCGGCCCGGTGCTGTCGGTGGTGCGCACCGACAGCTTCGACGAGGCGACCAAGCTGGTGAGCGACCACGAATACGGCAACGGCACCGCGATCTTTACCCGCGACGGCGACGCCGCGCGCGAGTTCTGCCACCGGGTGCAGATCGGCATGGTCGGCGTCAATGTGCCGATCCCGGTGCCGATGGCTTTTCATTCGTTCGGCGGCTGGAAGCGCTCGCTGTTTGGCGACATGGCGGTCTACGGCAGCGAGGGCGTGCGGTTCTACACGCGGCTCAAGACGATAACCTCGCGCTGGCCGACCGGCATCCGCGCCGGCGCCGAATACATCATGCCGACCATGCGCTGAGGCCGAGGCTACGCGGCGGCGGGCCGCGACAATTGGAGCCGAATTTGCGCTTGCGCTGCGGCGGCGTCGGGGCATTTTAGCGGAGCGCTCGCGCGGCGAACCGCTGCGGGGCGATGTCGTGCCTTTGCGCGCGGCGGTTGCTCGCGGCGAGGATCGGGCATTGATCGTCACCGAGGACCAGCACGACCTCCACCCGCGCCGCGGCGTCACGACGGTTCTCAAGGCCCGCGCCCGCCTTTTTGCCCGGCACAACATCCGCAACAGCGAATTCGGCCTCTGCATCGTCGCCGCGCTGATCGGCGCGGTGATCGCAATAGGGGTCGCGGCGACCCGGCTCGCCGTCGCCGAGTTTCACCATCTGCTCTACGGCGTCCAGCTCGAAGAGCACCTGAGCGGGGCGGTCGAGATCGCGCCGTGGCGGACCCTGCTCGTGCCGGCGCTGGGCGGGGTCATGTACGGCCTCGTCGCCTATGCGCTGTGGCGCTGGCGCCCCCGCGACATCGTCGATGCGATCGAGGCTAATGCGCTGCACGGCGGTCACATGTCGCTGTCGGACAGCGTGCGGCTGACCGGGCTGACCGTGCTCTCCGCCGGGGTCGGCGCCTCGGTCGGGCTCGAGGCGGCCTATACCCAGCTCGGCGCCGGCACCGCCTCGCGCATCGGCCGCTATCTGCACCTGCGGCGCGGCGATCTCAGAACCTTTGTCGGCTGCGGCGCGGCGGCGGCGATCGCGGCTGCGTTCAACGCGCCGCTGGCCGGCGCGTTCTATGCCTTCGAGCTGGTGATCGGCACCTATACGCTCGCGACGCTGGTGCCGGTTGTGCTGGCCGCGGTGTTCGCGACGCTGGTCAGCCGCGAGTTGTTCGGGGTGCAGCCGATCTTTGTCGTCTACAGCCATGTCGACGTGTTCGCCACCAACTACCTGATCCTGGCCGCGCTCGGCTTTGCCGCCGGGCTGCTGGCGATCGCCGCGATGATCGGGGTCACGTTTGTCGAGCAATGGTCGAAGCGCGCGTCGCTGCCGACCTGGGCGCGCCCGGCGATGGGCGGGTTGGTGCTCGGCAATTTTGCCTGGTTCTTCCCGCAGATTCTCGGCAGCGGCCACGGCGGCATCGAGAACACGATCGCCAGCGGCCCCTACACCTATACGCTGCCGCTGCTGATCGGACTGATCGTCGCCAAGATGGCGGGGTCGGCGGTGTCGATCGGCAGCGGGTTTCGCGGCGGCATGTTCAGCTCGTCGCTGTTCCTCGGCGCATTGTTCGGCGCCGCGGCGGTCGCCGGTCTGCACAAAGCGATGCCGGGCACGACGCTCAACGACACCGGCTACATCCTCGCCGGCATGGGATCGCTCGCGGCGGGGGTGGTCGGCGCGCCGATGACGATGATCCTGCTCGTGCTCGAATCGACCAGCGACTTTTCCGCGACGCTCGGCGTCACCGTTTCGGTGATCGTCGCGGTTCTCGTGGTGCGGCACTGGTTCGGCTATTCGTTTGCGACTTGGCGGTTTCATCTGCGCGGCGTGGCGCTGCACAGCCCGCACGACATCGGCTGGCTGCACGATCTGCAGGTCGCCAACCTGATGCGGCGCGACTTCGCGGTGGTGCCGCTCGCCCAGCCGCTCGCCGAGTTGTGCCGGCAGTTTCCGATCAACGCCGCGATCCGCGTCTT
>JAFAWI010000141.1 GCA_019241915.1 Alphaproteobacteria bacterium | reverse complement strand
TCACTTGATGATCTTGGCGACCACGCCGGCGCCGACGGTGCGGCCGCCTTCGCGGATCGCAAAGCGCAACCCCTCGTCCATCGCGATCGGCACCAACAGCTCCACTTCCATCGTGATGTTGTCCCCCGGCATCACCATCTCGGTCCCCTCGGGCAGCTTGACCGTGCCCGTCACATCGGTCGTCCGGAAGTAAAACTGCGGCCGGTAATTGCCAAAAAACGGCGTGTGCCGACCCCCCTCCTCCTTGGTCAACACATAGGCTTCCGCCATAAAGACCGTGTGCGGCGTGATCGTCCCAGGCTTCGCCAGAACCTGGCCGCGCTCAACCTCCTCGCGCTTGGTCCCGCGCAGCAGGACCCCGACATTGTCCCCCGCCTCCCCCTGGTCGAGCAGCTTCCGGAACATCTCGACACCAGTCGCCACCGTCTTCGCGGTCGGCCGCAGACCCACAATCTCGACCTCGTCCCCAACCTTGACGATCCCGCGCTCGATCCGCCCCGTCACCACCGTGCCGCGCCCCGAAATCGTAAACACATCCTCAATCGGCATCAAAAACGGACGGTCCTTCGGACGCTCCGGCTGCGGGATATAGCTATCCACCGCCGCCATCAGCTCCAGGATCGACTGCTTGCCGATCCCCTCGTCGCGACCCTCCAGCGCCGCCAGCGCCGAACCCTTGACAATCGGGATGTCGTCCCCCGGAAACTCGTACGACGACAGCAGCTCGCGCACCTCAAGCTCAACCAGCTCCAACAGCTCCGCGTCGTCAACCATGTCGGTCTTGTTCATGTAGACAACAAGGCTCGGCACCCCCACCTGACGCGCCAACAGGATGTGCTCGCGCGTCTGCGGCATCGGTCCGTCCGCCGCACTCACCACAAGGATCGCCCCATCCATCTGCGCCGCACCGGTGATCATGTTCTTCACGTAATCCGCATGCCCCGGGCAATCGACATGCGCGTAATGCCGGTTCGTCGTCTCGTACTCGACATGCGCCGTCGCTATCGTGATCCCGCGCGCCTTCTCCTCCGGCGCCTTGTCAATCTGGTCGTACGCGGTAAACGTCGCCCCGCCCGTCTCCGCCAAAACCTTCGTGATCGCCGCCGTCAGCGTCGTCTTCCCATGGTCAACGTGACCAATCGTCCCAACATTGCAGTGCGGCTTCGTCCGCTCAAACTTCGCCTTCGACATCGCCTCTGCTTCCTATCCGAAAGAGGAACTCTATTAGCCACAAACTCTGGAGCGGGTGATGGGAATCGAACCCACGTAGCCAGCTTGGAAGGCTGGAGCTCTACCATTGAGCTACACCCGCCGACTCTTGCGCTGCCGTACCGCCGGTTCGGTTCCAAGGGCCATCGCCGGCGCGACCAAACCCGGGTCTATCCCCCGGTTCCGTCCGGGTGGCCGCAGCGGCCCCGAGGGCGGTGGTGGAGGGGGTAGGATTCGAACCTACGTAGACGTACGTCAACAGATTTACAGTCTGCCGCCTTTAACCACTCGGCCACCCCTCCAAACCCAAATCTCGCTGCCCTTCCTGCTCCCGCGCCAGATCTCCCGAGTCAGTGCGACCCCATAGTATCGGCGCCCGCAGCAAAAATACCGACGGCCCCGGGCAGCGGGGGCCGCGCGGGGCGGCACGTTCTACTCTCGGAAGCCGCGTTTTGCAACGGACCTGGCGGCCCTTTTGTCGCCCCGCGAAATTCACGTTGCGGACGGAACTCGAGCCATAACCGCATCATCGCACCAGATCGTGCGGCTTGCCCAACCGGCAACGAGGTTCACGCCGCGTTCGAGGGCGGTGGGCGGCGGAGCTGTGAGGCTTGTTCGTAGGCATAGGCCAAGCGAAGCAGCGCCGGCTCGCTCCAGGCGCGGCCGGTGAAGGTGGCGCCGATCGGGTAGTCGGGGGTGTCCGTGTCGCCAATACCGGCGGTGAAACCCGCCGGCACCTGAACGCTCGGATACCCGGGCTTGGCGGCGATCGCGGCGCCGGCGGCGCCCGGAAACAGCACCGCGTCGAGCCGATGCGCGTCCATGTAGGCATCGAGGCCGAGCGTTCCAGCCGAGCGCAGGTCCATGGCGCGGGCCGCGCGGTACTCGATTTCCGTGAGGTCGCCGCGTGTCGCCTCGGCGGCGAGGAACAGATCCTGGCCGAAGCGCAGCGCGCGTGCCGCATCCGCTCGGTTGAACGCGACGATGTCGGCCAGCGTCCCGATTGGCGTCTCGGTCACCCAATCGCGCAGATAGCGATTGAGCCCGTATTTGAGCTCGTAGATGAAGACGATTGGGCGGGACGCCGGTTTGTACAGCGTCGCGCTCTCCGGGTTGGTGTTCAACACCGCCATGCTGGTGCCCGGGCCGCCCATCCAGCCGATCGTCGGCATGCTGGCACGCACGATCGTCGCGCCGGCCGTTTCAAGCGTCTCGACCACCGCCTGCATCGCCGCCCGAGTCCGCTCGGTCTGCGGCTTGTAATAGACATCGTTGGCGGGGTCGGCGGCGTCGCTCGGCATACCGATGCGCGCACCCTTGAGCCCATCCTTGTCGAGGAACACAGTGTAGTCCGGCGGCCGCTGCTGCGTTGCGGTGGCCGGATCGGCCGGGTCGGGCGCGGCCAGCACGTTCAACAGGATCGCCGCATCCCGCACGGTGCGGGTCATCGGCCCGGCCGTGTCCTGGCTGTGCGAGATCGGCAAGATACCGGCGCGGCTGACGAGGCCGACGGTAGGCTTGATCGTGACGAGCCCGTTCTGCGATGCGGGATTGAGCAGCGAACCCGACGTCTCGGTGCCGATCGCCGCGGCGCAAAGCCCGGCCGCCACCGCGACCGCCGAGCCCGACGACGACCCGCCCGGCGTCACCACGGGCACTCCTTTTGCGTTCGACAGCGGCACATACGCGTTGTTCACCTGGCCGCCGAGCGACGAGTAGCCCGACGGCATGTCGATCGCGAGGATGTTGGCGAACTCGGTGAGGTTGGCCTTGCCGAGGATCACGGCGCCGGCGTCGCGCAGCCGCGCGACGACCGTCGCGTCCGCCTTCGCGCGCGCGCCCTCAAGCGCGAGCGAGCCGGCGGTGAGGTGCTGGCGGTCGCCGGTCGCGATGTTGTCCTTGACGAGGATCGGAAGCCCCGCGAGCGGCAGGTCGGCGCTCGGCCTGACGCCGTCGAGCGCGGCCGCGGCGGCAAGCGCATCGGGGTTGACTTCCCGCACGGAAGTAAGCACGGCGCCGGCGCGGTGGCAGGGCTCGATCCGCGCGATATAGGCACGGGTCAGCGCCGACGATGTCGTGCGGCCGAGGGCGAGCGCGTAGCGAAGGTCGGCGAGCGATGCGTCGGCGAGGTCGATAGCGGCTGTCATGGCGCGCGCGGCAACAACGTCGAGGGATAAAACCGAAGAGGCCGTAAGATTGCGTTGTCGCTGGCTTCCCCGCAATAACGGCGGTTACTGCCCCAGGTACCAATCGAGGATCTGCTCGCCAGTCCAGCACACGACATCCGCATGCGAGCGGATGTGGGCGAGCGCGCTGCGGAAGTATTTGAGCCGGTGCGGCGCGCCCATGATGTAGGGGTGGACCACCAGCGCCATCACCCGTGCGCCGTTCCGCGCGTCGCGGTAAAGTTGCTCGAACTGGTCGAGTGCGCGGTCCTGGTATTCCGACGCCTTGTGGTGCCGGATCAGCATCATCGCCACGTCGTTGCATTCCTGCGTGTAAGGCAGGTTGACGATGCCGCCGCCGTTGCGGGTCTTGAGTTGCACCGGCTGGTCGTCGAGCACCC
>JAFAWI010000465.1 GCA_019241915.1 Alphaproteobacteria bacterium | reverse complement strand
TCGGTCAGGCCGACATAGCCGGCATTCATCGTCAGAACGTTGTTGTTGAACGTGCCGGCGTGCTGGAACCCGTCCTTGTTGCGCGGGTCGAACCACTCCATCAGGTCAGCGCGGCCGCCGAACGCGCCAAAGCTCATGCCGCCGCCGACATATTTGCCGAGCGTCGTCATGTCGGGCGCGATGCCGTGCACCTCCTGCAGTCCGCCCGGTGCGAGGCGCGATGTCATCACCTCGTCAAAGATCAGGATCGCGCCGGTCTCGCTCGCGAGCGCGCGCAGGTCGGCGAGAAACTCGCGGGTCGCCGGGATGCAGCCGCCGCCGAGCATCGGTTCGATCAGGATGCAGGCGAGGTCGGCCCGGTGCGGCGCGACCAGCGCGCGGACCTGCTCGATGTCGTTATAGGCGCCGAGCAAATATTCGAACGGCGCGTTGATCGGGCTGCCCTTGCCGCGGAAATAAACGACGCCGCCGTGATAGCCGCCGGCGAACACCAGAACCTTGCTCTTGCCGGTGATGGTGCGGGCGGCGAGCACCGCCATCAGATTGGCCTCGGTACCCGAATTGGTGAAGCGCACCTGCTCGACCGACGGGAACCGGTCGCGGATCGCCGCGGCGAATTTGCCTTCCGCCTCGCCGTGCGCGCCAAAATTGATCCCGCCGTCGAGCGCCTCGTCGATCGCCCTGCGGATCGCCGGGTGCGAGTGGCCGTAGAGCCCGGCGGTGAATTCGCTGAGGAAGTCGGCGTATTCGTGACCGTCGGCGTCCCACAGATGCGCGCCCTCGCCCCGGACCATGGTCAGCGGAAACGGCTCGGCATAGATCGCCGAGCGCGTGTTGCCGCCGGGCAGCGCGGCGCAGGCCTTGTCATAGAGCGCGCGGCTCTTCGGGTTGCGCGCGCGGTACTGCTCCTCGGCCTCGCCGAGCGCGGCGTCGATGTCGATGTTGGCGGGCCGGGTGTCGGGCATCGCTACGTTCTCCTCGTGCCTTCCTTTTAACAGATGGCCGGCCACTGACACCCCGTTGCTTGGCGGCGCTCCCATTTAACAGGAGGCGAGCCTCCTGTTATCCTCCTGTTATCGACGTCGATAACAGGAGGTCGAACAGCAGGCCGCCAGGCGATTGTCGACCCACGCTTGTCAAAATTGTTCTTGTTTTGTTTCAGAAGATGTTGTAGATAGGGACGAAACCGGCTGGCACAAGTGTGAGGCGGTATTTCGCAGCCGGGGGGAACCTTCGCCTCGGCATGGTGTTTCGCCTTCACCTGAACATGGGGGAAGCAACATGCGCTCATCGACGACTCTCGCCCTGTTCGCGGGCACGCTCGCCTTTATATCCGCGGGACCGCTGCAGCCGGCCCGCGCGGACAACCTGAACTCGGTTGTCCGTTCGCTGAACGCGGTGCTCAACCCGGACGATGCCCGGCGGCTGGAGGACGAGGCGCGGCGCAACAACCGCCTCGAAGAGGAACGGTATTGGCACAATTACGGCGCCGGGCTCGACGAAGAGCGGCGCGACCGCCCGCATTACGGCGCCGCCGGCGTCAGTCCCGACGAGGCGCGGCGGCTGGAGGAGCAGGCGCACCGCAGCGGCCGCTGGGAAGAGGAACGCTACTGGCACAATTATCTGGCCGGGCTCGAAGGGCCGCGCGGCGACTACCGCGCGGAGGGCCGCCCGCGCGACAATTGGATCGGACCGGAAGAGGCCGCACGCCGCGAGGCGCAGGCCCGCGCCGCCGGCCGCTGGGACGAAGCGCGCTATTGGGCCTCCTACCGCTCCGGGCTCGGCGAACGACGCTAGACCAAAGGCGCGGCGAAAGGGGCGGATTGCGCTGCGCTTATCCGCCCGACGCGGTCGCGTCAGCTGCGATGACGCAGGCCGCAAAGAGGCGGAGGCATTTAGCCGCCATGGTGGATTGCGCTGCGCTTATCCGCCCGACGCGCGACGGGGCTTGCTCATGCTTGAGCCATTTGAGGATCTTCCCCTCGGTCATGGTCAGGCCCATTGGGCGTGGTGATAGCGGTGATGGTCATCGCCGCTTACTCCTCATCACTCGCGGCCGTAAAAGGCCTCTATGCGATAACCCTCGGGGTCGACGACGAAGGCGGCGTAATAGTCAGAGCCATATCTCGGGCGCGGGCCCGGTGCGCCGTTGTCGCGGCCTCCGGCTCGGAGCGCTGCCGCGTGAAAAGCGTCTACGGCCTCCGGGCTGGACGCGGTAAAGCAGAAATGCAGTCCCGATTTCTCATCTGCTGGCACAGGGCGCTCGGCCAAGGTAAGCCAAAAGCCGATCGTTTCCCGCCCGTAACCCCATCCGGTCAGACTTCTCGCCGCGCGAATGCATCGGAAGCCCAGCGGCTCCAGCGTTGCATCGTAAAACTGCTTCGCCCGCGGTAAGTCGCTGACGCCAATCGAGACGTGAGCGAGCACGATTACCTCCCGTACCCATGGACCTCGCGCACCGCGGCGGCGATCTTTTCGGGGCTCGGGATGTAGAGCTTTTCGAGCTCAGGGGCGAACGGCACCGGGGTGTGCGGCGCGGTCACCCGGCGGATCGGCGCCTTCAGCGCGTCGAACGCCTTGTCGGCGACCAGCGCGGCGATGTCGGTGGCGACCGAGCAGCGCGGCGTCGCCTCGTCGACGATGACGAGCCGGCCGGTGCGCTCGACGCTTTCGAGGATCGTGTCCTCGTCGAGCGGCGAGGTGGTGCGAGGATCGATCAGCTCGATCTCGATCCCGTCCTTTTCGAGTTCGGCGGCTGCGCTTGTCGCGTAGTGCACCATGCGGGCCAGCGCAACGACGGTGACATCGTCGCCGTCGCGCACCACATTGGCCTCGCCAAACGGGATCGTGTACGGCTCGTCCGGCACCTCGGCACGCAGATCGTACATCAGCTTGTGCTCGCAGAAGATGACGGGATCGTCGTCGCGGATGGCCTGGATCAAGAGGCCTTTGGCATCGTAGGCGTTTGACGGCACGACGCATTTGAGGCCCGGCACCGAGGTGAACACGTGGTAGGGGCTTTGCGAATGCTGCGCCGCGGCGCTGCGCCCGGCGCCGACCATGGTGCGCACCACCAGCGGCGTCTTGGCCTTGCCGCCGAACATGTAGCGGAACTTGGCCGCCTGGTTGAAGATCTGGTCAAAGCAGACGCCGAAGAAGTCGCTGAACATCAGCTCGGCGACCGGACGCAAGCCGGTCACCGCGGCGCCGGCGGCGGCGCCCATGATGGCGCTCTCGGTGATCGGCGTGTCGATGACCCGCGCCTCGCCGAACTCGCCGATCAGCCCCTTGGTGACGCCCAGCACCCCGCCATAGGCATCGCGCTGACCCTCGGTGCCGGCGCCGCCCGACACGTCCTCGCCGATGACGATTACGGTCGGGTCGCGGC